>JAOAQX010000027.1 GCA_025210805.1 Flavobacteriales bacterium | reverse complement strand
TGTCGGTAGTTACCGCATTGTTGATTATCTTATCAGTAGTAACTGCATTTTCTTGAATTTTATCAGCACTAACTGAAACATCTTTCAGTTGTGGAGTTCCCACGGCATTGTCAACCAATTCTAAAGAATCAACTGAGTTATCCGCCATTTTAGCAATGGTGATTGCGTTGTCAGCGATATCTATTGTTGAAACTTCACCATTTTCAATATCTTCAGACTTAATAGATTCGTTAATAATTTCATCAGAACCAACGGCATCTACGTCAATCTCATCAGAACCAACGGCGTTGTTCGAAATCTTATCGGAATTAATTGCATTGTCTTGAATATGTAAGTTTTGGATCGATAAAGTTGAAATTTTATCACCTCCAATGGTGCTATCAGCAATTTCAGAAGAAGTTACTCCACCAGTTGCAATATCCACTGTATATGGATCTGCATTGGTACCCGAACCATTTCTAATAAGTGTTGCATCCGAAACATTTGTGATTTCGTTTCCTACTATCGTATCATTTAATAAGCCACCTATATAAATGGCGTTTCCGTTTGATATTTTAATAGAATCATTTCCGACGAAAGAAAGAAATTGTAATTCATTATCTGCTAAAGTATCATTGTCGGCATATCCAAGATAAATGGACGGCGAATGACTCAATTTTAAGGAATCATCTGAGTAAGATAGCGTTTGAAACGGAAATGAGGAAGACGTTGATAATTGTTCCCAAGCACTTCCATTCCAGAAGTAAAAACCAGAAGGAGATAAACCTCCGCTTCCTGTGTTGTAAATTAATAAACTAGTTTCTGGATTAGCAATAGTAGTTATATCATTAATACTATTTAGATTAACTCTTGGAATTAAAAGTCCCTTGTCGTTTGCAAAGATATCTAGTCTTGCAGATCCATGTGGGGAAGTTGTACCTATTCCTACCTGCGAATAGGAATTTTGTATGCCAAGAAATAGCGCAAGCATAATCGCTGCTAGTTGGAAAAATCTAAGATTGTGCATCATTTGTATTTTCTTTTCTCCTAAAATTCAAGCTGCAAATTTACATAAAAACTTCTGAAACTATCTGATTTGAAAGTGTTTCATCATAGCTATTTTAAAACTTAAACCTTTAGGAACTCTGTTTAATTTCTATTGCTAATGTAATTATTATAAAAAAAGATAAATCGCTTTATTCGATTATTAAATAAAGCGATTGTTGTAATAATAAGTGAGAAAATTCAACAACACACTATTTGCATGAAGTACACATAATAGTGTTTTTGTTTATTTTCCAAGTGTTTCCAATTAATTTTTGTTCGATTTTTTGTTTTTTGATATTATCTAATTCTATATATTTTAGATTTTTTAATGATTCGTCGAAATGCACTTTTTTGTCGTTCGGTAGATAAATTTTAAATTCAATGTTTTGTTTCCTGTTTTTATCACTTTTGGGAAAGTAATAATAAGGAGATAAAAATAAAGTATTATCAACAATTGAATAATCAAGTTTGATGTTGTTTGCGAATTTTTTTGCATTTGAAAGATTATTAGCCTTTGCTAAATACTTAATTTCATAAAAAGCTATACTATCATTGGAAGAGGAAATTGAAAGTGGAATATTTTTAACAATCATATCATTTTCCATCCCTAGTAGATCATTAGTACTATTTTGGTAATCTACAATCAAACTATCATTTTTGATCGTAATAAAGAGTAGGTCATCTAATTTTTGTTCGATAAGGTGTTTTTCTTTTATTGTGGTTTCAACTTGAGCAGTCTGTTCTTTTTGAATCAGTAAAAATATACTTGAAATCCCTATAATGACCCAGAATGTTGTTAAGCCAATTACCCAAGGAGACATTTTTGTTTTATAATTCCAAAAAGTCATTTTTATACCAGCAAATAACATAAGAATTAAAGGAATTATCACTAGAACAAAAATACCAAGTAAAAGAATCCAATTTGGTAATCCCCAAGTATTGTTATAGTCAAACTCGGCAAAGAAAAATGAATCTATCATATTAAAAATTCCACCGAAAATAAAAATAATCAGAGAGGTAACAATAGCGATACTTGCCAATATAATAAATATCATACCGATAATGGCAAGAAAAACTTTGATGATTCCAAGAAGTAGAGAACCTCCTTTGTTCACAGCCTTAGATGTCGAATTCTTAACATTGTTTCCAAAAGACTCGTAGTCGGCATTTCTTACTTTATCTCCAAGTTTATTGGCTTCATTATTAAATTTTTTGATACCATCTTGGACTGTCTTTTCTATATTGGAAACATTAACGGGCTTTCCCCGCATTCTCAGTTTATCACTTGAAGTGACTGCCTCTGGTACGATGATCCAAAGAATGAAATAAACAATGATTGGTGTTCCAAAAGAAATAAAGTTTAAAAAGATAAAAAGAAGCCTTGTAATTGTTACTTCAATCCCCAAATAATAGGAGAGTCCAGATGCAACTCCAGCAATCATTTGTTCCTCTGAATCTCTAAAAAGTTTCTTTTTATAAGATCTTTCTTCTTGTTTTTGTTGATGATGTGTATTATTTCTAGGGGCTTCTTTCTCTGTGAAATCTTCTTCTTCGTAAATTTCTTCAGGTTGCCCCATAACAGATATGACATAATCTACATCAGAATTATTGACAACTTGCCTAGTGTTTGTTAATTTTTCTGTAAATAGTTCAGCAATTCTGTTTTCGATGTCCGATATAATTTCTTCATTACCTGGAGTGTCCATAAAGGATTTTTTTAATAACACCAAATAATGCTGAAGCCTGTCATAAGCTTCTTCGTCTATATGGAAGAATATTCCTCCAAGATTTATATTGATTGTTTTGTTCATGGTTAAGATGGTTTTGAAGTAGTCAATTGAGAAACGGCGTTATTTAGTTCGTTCCATGTCGTTTCTAGCTCTTTCAAGAAAAGTTGTCCGTTCTCTGTTAAAGAATAATATTTTCTTGGCGGACCAGAAGTAGATTCTTCCCACCGATAATTGAGCAATCCTCCATTTTTTAATCTTGTAAGTAAAGGGTAAATGGTTCCCTCAACCACCAAAAGCTTGGCGTCTTTTAGCGATGAAAGTATTTCGGAAGCATAAGCATCTTGATTTCCTAAAATGGATAAGATGCAATACTCCAAAACTCCTTTTCTCATTTGGGCTTTTGTATTTGTTATCTTCATACGTAAAGTACTTGTTAATGCAAATATATAAACAAAAGATAGTAGTTTGCAAAACATAGTACTATATTTAATTTTTATTAAGAAAAATTAACAAAGTCAATGAAAAATATGTAAATTGCTAATCTATTGATTAATAGTCTCAGACATTTTTTAAGTATCAAATAAGAATAATATGAAAAAGCAATTATTAGTGATGAGTACCTGTTTGCTCATGTTTTCAGGAAGGGCACAAGTGGATACTTCCTATCAGTTTCTAGATATTAACAACCTCAAAATTCCGGTTTTCCCCACGGGAGAAATTTTTGGATCAGGTTCTTATTTAACAGTTAAATCTGAAATGCCAATTAACTCTGGGAAGAGTAGCAACTTTACAAGTTCTTTATGGCTAGGTGGCTTAGACGATGCAAATACTTTACATCTTGCAGCCAATACTTATCGTCAAGTAGGAGAGAGCGATTTTCAGGCAGGACCTAACACGGCTAACTATGTTCAGCCTACGCATCATCGGGTGTATAAAATAACGAAGGCTCAAATAGAGCATCATGCCAATAATTATAACCAGCCAGGATATAATATGATTGATGTAATCGCTAAATGGCCAGGACATGGAAATGGTTTTAGCCTTGGTTTAAATTTTCAAGCACCTTTTAAAGATAAAAACCAAAACGGAGTTTATGACCCTGCAAATGGTGACTTCCCAGAAATACGAGGAGACCAAGCGCTTTATGTAATGTATAATGATAATATCCCACATACAGAAAGTGGAGCTGAGATAATTCACGCACAAGTGAATGTGATGGTGTATGGATACGATACTTCTGATGTAACTCTCGATAATACCGTTTTTGTACATTATGATATTCATAATATGAGTACGGCAAATTATAAGGATTTTTATATTACCAGTTTTAATGACTTTGATTTAGGGTTTGGCTTTGATGATTATATAGGTACCGATTCAGCTTCTAATAGTGTATTTGTGTATAATGGTGATTCATTGGATGAAAGTTTATCAGGCTATGGGGACAATCCTCCAGTCTTTGGAATGACTTATCTGAATCATACATTGAATAATAGTATGTATTACAACAACAATTTTTCTAATTTTGGAAACCCTACAGACTCCAGTCATTATTATAATTACCAAAAAGCTTTGTTTAAGAACGATTCTACACAAATGCAGTTTACCCAAAGTGTAAAATACGCTTATGAAGAGAGTATTTTAACAGAAGCTCAAGCATTTACTACACCTGACGATAGGCGAATATTATCCAGTATATATATGCCCTCTTTAAAAGCTAGTGAATCTATTTGTTTAGATCTTGCTTATGTATTTGCTTATGATACAACAAATAATATTGCACAACAGAAAACATTGTTTAAAAATAGAGTAGCACAGGTGAAAAACTTCTATGATGATCAATATGATAATTGCCAAGATTTATCAGATCTAGATCCAAATTTAAACACGAATTTGTTTGATGAAAAAGCATTTGAATTATGGCAAAACAACTCTGAACTTTTTATAAAATCACCTAAAGAATTCAGAAGCATAAAAGTGATTAATGTTTTAGGGGAAACCGTATTTAATAAAAATGGAAATGTGAAAAGTATTTCTCTCAATCACTACCCAAAAGGAACCTATATTTTACAGGTAGAAACAATAGATGGTTTAATCGCTAACCAAAAATTTGTGTTAAAGTAATACCATTTTTGGTGTTGATTTCATGGTATATTGTTTTAAGTTGATGTAAACTCCAATATAAATCAATAACAAAAGTCCTTTTTAAAACTAAAGAGGGCTTTTGTTTTTTTCTGTCGGGAAAATATGCTTATTTGTGTAGGTGATGTTATTCTGGATTTTCCGTAAATACTCCAAGGCTTGTGGTCCTTTGCAAAACAATAAATCTAGAATCGATAAGTTTCCAATAAAATCATTTTTATCAAAAAAAACTTGTTGATAGAAGGGGAGCTTAAAGGTGTTTCGATTTTTAGGAAAAAAAGAAAAACGATAATCTTGTTCAATGTTTTTACTCTTCATGGGGATAAAATCCTCAGTAATTTTAATGGAGATTTTTAATCCTAATTTTTCAAACAACCATTTCAAAATCAAAAGATTCATTTCAAACAAATTTTCGTATTTATCTGAAAGCAATTGAGAGAATTCCTCTTGATAAAAATAAAAAAAAGGTGATGATTGATAAGCTGAAACCATGCTTTTTAGATGATCAGATTGCCAGTCTTCTTTATAGCTGATTTTTATTTGATCCACAGGGGTTCTACTATTTTTTTCAACAGGAACAGAGAGTGAAATGAGTCCTTGAGCTCCTGCAATTTCACATCTATTTCTATAAGATTTTCGAGAATAATGTTCCTTGCCTTCAAGGTGAATTTCTCGATGATTTATTGCCGCCAAAAAAAAAGCGATAGGAGGGAAGTATGCGGTGCTAAAAAGGTTCATGAGTAGTGATTTCGGAAATATACTTTTTGTGCAGAACGAAGAATTAATAATTCAGACAAAGCTTCTTCTATCTTTGTAAAAGACTTTTTTGCAAGGTGTTCACTCACTTGTTTTTCTGAGATATCTACACGATATAAAAAGTTATAAAGTTCAGATGAATGAGCAATCTTATTTTCAACAAAAAAATGGGTGATACATAATTGAATTTCTATCCAATTATTCACTTGTTCCTCTAGTTCTGTATTGAAATAAAGATGTATTTCCCTTCTTATTTGCTCCCAACATTGGGATAAAAAAACATCAGATTCTTTGAGTTCTTGGTGAATATAAGAAGGAAAATTTAAACTCATGAATTTCTACTAATAATTGATTGATTGAGCGCTATTAGGATCTCTTTGTAGTGTTCATCGATATCAAGTTTTCTTACCAAATCATTGGAATCTTGAAGAAGCTTAGAAGTCAATCCATCTACATATTCTGGAATTCCATATTTATTAAAAATGTTGATGACCGTTTCCACCTTCTTATGATCATTCATATCATGAGTGCGGTAGAGTTCTAATAAAGTGTTACGATCCTCTTCATTAGATTGTTCTAAGGCATAGAGATAAAGTGCCGTTTTTTTATTAGAAAGAATGTCTCCAGCTTTTTGTTTTCCTACTTCTTGATCACCATAAACATCAAGGAAATCGTCTCTGAGCTGGAAAGCCAAGCCTATTTTTGTCCCATAAGTTTCAATAGATTCAAGTTCAGATTCCTCCGCTTTCGCAACCATGGCACCTAGTTTCATAGAGGCAGCCAAGAGAACCGCTGTTTTGTTCTTGATCATTTCTAGGTAAGCATCAAGAGAGACAATTTCTAGCTTTTCGAAATCCATATCATCTTGCTGACCTTCGCAAACTTTTAGAGCAGTTGCATTAAAATAATTCAGGATTTCTTTTAGATTATTAACCTCCAATTTTAATAATTCTTGGTAAGCCATAATCATCATACTATCACCCGAAAGAATCGCCGTATTTAGATTCCATTTGGTATGCAGTGTTTCTTTTCCTCTTCTTAGTGGAGCTTCATCCATAATATCGTCATGGACTAAAGTGAAATTATGAAAAATCTCAATGGAGTGAGCGAGGGGTAAAACAGCATTTTTGTCAATCCCATAAGCTTCTCCAAACAACAGAGCCATACAAGGTCTGATACGTTTTCCTCCCAAGTTCATGATATAATCAATAGGAGCGTAGAGTGTTTCTGGTTGCTTTACAAAAGCATATTGAGTCAGTTGTTCTTTATAGAATTGGATATAGTCAACAAAAGTTTTTTTCATTTTTTTGAAATTATTTCAAGTTTGTTTTCTCTCTTTTTTCCATGGCAACATCTACAGACATGAGCATGGTGGGGAGTAAAATCAAATTGGCAATCATTGCAATTAGCAAGGCTATAGAAACCAACATTCCTAGGGCTACGGTTCCTCCAAAATCTGATGCCATAAAGATAATAAAACCGAAAAACAAAATAATCGAAGTATAAATCATCGATACGCCTGTTTCTCTTATGGCCGCAAGTGTGGCTGATTTTAAAGAGCGTCCTTTTACTTCAAGTGCTTGTTTAAATTTTGCCAAAAAGTGAATCGTATCATCTACCGAAATTCCAAAGGCAATACTAAAAACTAAAATGGTAGAAGGTTTAATCACAATACCTAAATACCCCATAAGACCTGCGGTAACCAGTAGCGGCATAAGATTCGGAATTAACGATACAATAACCATTCGCCAAGCTTTAAACATAACCGCCATAATAATAGAAATGATTATAATAGCTAATCCTAAGCTTTGGTATAAATTATTGACTAGATATTTGGTTCCCTTATAGTAAATTACCGAAGAGCCAGTCATGGTAAAATCATATTTATCTGAAGGAAAAATATGTTCAACTTCTTTCATTACTTCGGCTCTCAATTCATCCATTCTTTTGGTTCCAATGTCTTTCATTAACAAAGAAACTCTTGCAATTTGAAAATTGGAATCTACCAGTCCGTTTCTCCCAAAACTTTGATCTCCTTCAATTTGTTTTGCCGTATTTTTTATATCCGCAAGGATCCAGTTTTTCTCCGAAGAATTGGGTAATTCATAGAACTCTGGAAGACCATTAAAATAAGCTTGTTTGCTATACTTTAGGAAGTTTACAACAGAGCTGGTTTTTGAGAAATCTGGATAAGATTCTAGATGTTTTTGAAGTTGATCAATCCTTTTTAAAGTACTCGTTTTTAATACTCCGTTTTTCTTTTTGGTATCAATCATTATTTCTAGAGGAAGAACACCTTTCATGTGTTTTTCCACAAATTTCATGTCTTGATACATGGCAGACTCTTTAGGAATATCGTCTGTGAGCGTACCACTTGTTTGAATTTTACTAACTCCCACCAAACTCAAGAATAGTAAAAAAGCGGATGCAGCATAAATTCTTGTTCTTCTTTTTTGAACAATTCTTATCATCCAATCAATGATGATATTCATCCATTTTCTTTTAAGATGTCTTAGATGTCTCGTTTTTGGAGGCTTTAAATAAGAATAGAAAGAAGGAATGATTATTAAAGAAATAAAGAAAACCAAAATAATATTCAGGGAAGCTACAATCCCGAATTCTACCAATATATCAGAATCCGTTAAAATGAATGTGGCAAAACCTAAAGCGGTAGTCACATTGGTCATAAATGAGGCATTTCCTACCTTGGTAATTACTCTTACAAGGGCTTTTATTTTGTTTCCATGTTCTTTAAATTCATAATGATATTTGTTGAGTAAAAATACACAGTTGGGAACTCCAATGACAATAATTAGTGGTGGAATCATGGCTGTAAGGATGCTAATATCAAAGCCCATGAGAACCATAGAACCAGTACTCCAGATTACCCCAACACCTACTACGATCAACGAAAAGAATGTAGCGGTAAATGATCTAAAAAATAAAAACAAAATAAATCCAACAACCAGTACTGCTAGTCCGATGAAAATTCCAATCTCAGCCTTGATCTTTATGGCATTGATGATGCGGATAAACGGAGACCCTGTTTGGTGAACTTCAATTCCCGTTTTCTCTTCAAATTCTTCTACCAGCTTGATCATATTCAGCATGAGTTCTTCTCTGTAGTCTTGCTGAATGACATATCCGTGGATATTTACGGCGGTGGCGAATATGTTTGAATTGTCTTTAAAGACAATATCTCTATAAAAAGGAAGTGTTTTAAGATGAATAAATAAAGAATCTAATTCAGCTTGATTTTGTATATGATCAAATGGGTTATCAAATTCAAATACTTTTTGTTCTTTATTGTGCTTTAACTCTTGGATTTTATCAAATGATAGAACATTTTTAACGCCTTCCAATGCTTCAATTTCATCCACCATTTTTTTCCAATGGCGATATGTTTCATAATCTCGAATTTTTGCATCGTCAAATGCTAAAACAAAGATTTGAGCTTCACTTTGAAATTCATCCAAAAATTCTAAATAATCAACAACCGCGGGATCGGTCATTGCCAAGGGAGGTTTGAACTCCAAACTTGGTCTTAATTCTTGGGAAAGAAATCCCATCCCGATAGTGATTAGGAAAATGGCTGAAACCAAAAAAATCCTAAAGCGAAGAATAAAATTCGCAATTACGTGCCACATAGTATTTAATTCTGCAAGTCTTTTGACTTGTTTGTCTTTCGTTCTATTCTTTTTATCCCAAAAGAATACCATAAAAAAGGAAGGTATTGAGGTAGGGGAAAAGAAATTGATCTTTTCTAAATCTTTTACCACCAAATAAATTTCTAAGCAAGTTTTGAAATTTATTTGGTAAACAAATTCGGTGATTTACCCCAAAATACGCAATGGGCAAATCTACTAAAATTTGAAGACCTTTATGGAGCGAAATGTTTAAAATTTCTTGAAGTTTTTTGAGCGTAAAAACCGATCGATAATGGGGTTGTTTTTTTATGAAAAATGAATTTTTCTGTTGAAAAATCTATGAAAATTCTTCTCGAATTTCTTCTAGAATTCTCCTTAGTTTTTTAAGTTCCATAACCAGTTCGGCATTCTCAATGGTTTCTTGTTTGTGTTTGTTGAGCTTTGTTTTGGCTCCCGCCAAGGTATAACCTCTTTCTTTAACAAGGTGATGAATGATTTTTACAAATTTGATATCTCTTTCCTGGTAAACTCGATTTCCTTTTTTGTTTTTTTGAGGTTTAATAAAGTTCGGAAACTCTTTTTCCCAAAAACGCAAAAGCGAAGTATTGGATTGAATCATTTCCGCAACTTCGCTTATGCTATAATATTTTTTTTTAACTTCCAATGTCTTAGTCAAATGATTGATTTTCTTGAGAAGCTAATTTAAGCATTAAGTCGTATTCTTCAGGGCTTAAATCATTAAAATAATAATTGATAGGGTTTACCCGATCTCCATTTTTGAAAATCTCATAATGCAAGTGAGGTGCTGTGGAAAGTCCTGTGTTTCCTACAAAACCAATGATGTCACCACGCTTGATCTTTTGTCCTTTCTTTACCTTAAAACTTTGCATGTGAGCATAGAATGAGTCATAACCATAACCATGGGCAATTCTCACAGAATTTCCATATCCTCGACTAAGTCTTTTTATTTCTTTTACAACTCCGTCTCCTGTTGCATAAATAGGAGTTCCTCTCGGTGCTGTAAAATCCATTCCTTTATGGAATTTTCTCGTTTTATATACAGGGTGAATTCTCCATCCATAACCGGATGCCATTCTTGTTAAATCTTTATTATGAATTGGCTGAATGGCAGGAATTGCTGCAATCATTTCGCCTTTCTTTAAGGCTAGTTTTACAACCTCATCAAAAGATTTACTTTGCACATACATTTTTTTGGATACTTTGTCAATCTTCTTTTTGGTGTTTGTCAGTAAGTCTGAATACTCATAAGCTCCGAGTTTTTCATATCTTCTTGCTCCACCATATCCTGCGTTTCTTATTGAAGCATCTATTGGTTCAGCTTCAAAAATTAATCGATAGATATTGTCATCTCTTTCTTGAATATCACTCAAAACGGTGTTCATTTCTCCCACTTCTTTTTGCATGATTTCATATTGTAGTTGCATAAATGAGAGTTCTTGTGCGAGTTTTTTCTCTTTAGGCGAACCAACAAAGTAAAATATTCCAACAACAAAAAGCGTAGCCATAGCGGCACTTGCTCCAAAAAATCCTAAAAGTCTAAACCATTTTTGGCGACCATTTTTATGGATCTTTACATAAGCATCCGTTTTGCTGTCATAATAATACTTATCCTTTATCATAAATCGTTTTTTCTGTTAACTTTGCGAGCGTGGAAAAAAGCAAGAATTATTCTGTATAATTCATGAACTTTTAACCATCAGTTAACAAGTTTAGGCGACAAAGTTACGAACTTTTAAGTTTAATGAATGTTAAAAAGAGCTTGTGTAACAAATGATTAAATAACAAAACATCTAAAACGTCAGCTATATGATGCTTTCAGCCAAAGATATACGTGCAAAATATTTAGAATATTTTGAGGCAAAAGGGCACAAAATTGTCCCATCTGCTCCATTAGTTATTAAAAATGACCCCACTCTGATGTTTATCAATGCTGGGATGAATCCTTTTAAGGACATTTTTCTTGGAAATTCAGAAATAAAAAACCCAAGAATAGCCGATACGCAAAAATGTCTAAGAGTTTCGGGTAAGCACAATGATTTGGATGAAGTAGGTTATGATACCTACCATCACACGCTTTTTGAGATGCTCGGAAACTGGTCTTTTGGAGATTACTTTAAAGAAGAAGCAATTGAATGGGCTTGGGATTTGTTGACAAATGTATTTGCTTTATCAAAAGATCGGTTATACGTTACCGTGTTTGAGGGAGATCAAAAGGACGGGACAGCATTTGACCAAGAAGCCTATGATTTTTGGAAAAAATGGATTCCTGAAGATCGAATTATAAACGGGAACAAAAAAGACAATTTTTGGGAAATGGGAGAAGTGGGACCTTGTGGACCTTGTTCTGAAATTCATATTGACCTTCGTTCTGATAAAGAAAGAAAGGAAGTAGATGGAAAAGGTTTAGTGAATGAAGATCACCCGCAAGTTATCGAAATCTGGAACCTAGTATTCATGCAGTTTAATAGGAAAGCTAATGGTTCATTGGTGGATTTGCCGAATAAACACGTGGATACAGGGATGGGATTTGAAAGACTTGTAAGGGCTATTCAAAACAAAACTTCTAATTATGACACCGATGTTTTTATTCCTATTTTAAATAAAATAGAGGAAATATCAGGTTTTAAATACGGAAAAGAAGAAAAAATAGACATTGCAATGCGGGTAATCGCAGATCATTGTAGAGCCATTGCTTTTACAATCGCAGATGGACAATTGCCTTCAAATAATGGTGCTGGATATGTAATAAGAAGAATTTTGCGTCGTGCAGTTCGATATGGTTATACTTATTTGAATCTCAATGAAGCTTTTATTTATCAATTAGTAGAAGTTTTGGATCAAGAAATGGGAGCTTTTTTCCCAGAATTGAAGCAACAGCGCACTTTGGTTGAAAAGGTTATTAAAGAAGAAGAAACGACTTTCTTAAGAACCTTGTCTAAAGGAATACAATTATTAGATGAAGCTTTGGCGAAAGCTAAGGAAAAGACTTTAGATGGTAAAGAAGCATTTGTATTGTATGATACATTTGGGTTTCCAATAGATTTAACACAGCTTATTGCTCAAGAAAAAGGTTTTGAAGTAGATATGGAAGGTTTCCAGAAATATCTAAAAATCCAAAAAGACACTGCTAGAAACGCCACTGCAATTAGTACCGAAGACTGGATTGAAATCCTACCTGCACAAGAAACAGAATTTGTGGGTTATGACTCACTTACCAGTGAGTCTAAAATTCTTTCTTACCGAAAAACCATTCAGAAAAAGAAAGAAATTTATCAAATTGTATTAGATAAAACACCATTTTATGCCGAAGGAGGAGGGCAAGTAGGAGATAAAGGAATGTTAGTTTCAGATGAAGAAGAACTTCCTATTTTTGATACTAAAAAGGAAAACAATCTTTGGATACATTTTACGAATAAAGCACCAAAAAATCCGCAGGCAACTTTTAAAGCTGTGGTTCATGATTCAAAACGTCAAGCTACAGCTTGTAATCACACTGCAACCCACTTGTTACATTTAGCATTGAGGGAAGTTTTAGGAAGTCATGTGGAACAGAAAGGATCTCTTGTAAATGCAGATTATTTACGTTTTGATTTTTCTCATTTTTCTAAAGTTACAGAAGATGAACTTGAGCAAATAGAAGCAAAAGTAAATGAAATGATTCTTCAATCTTTGCCTTTGCAAGAAGATAGAACAGCTACTTTATTAGAAGCAAAAGCTCGTGGAGCAATGGCTCTTTTTGGAGAGAAATATGGAGATACCGTTCGTACGATTCAGTTTGGAGACTCTATTGAGCTGTGTGGAGGGATTCATGTGAAGAATTCAGCAGATATCATGTTGTTTAAAATTAAACTTGAAACTTCTGTAGCCGCTGGAGTAAGACGAATTGAAGCCATCTCTCAAACAACAGCTATCGCATTTTTGAATAAAGAAAAGAGTCTTTTAGATGAGCTAAGACAAAGCTTAAAGAACCCTAAAGATTTACTGAAAGCTGTAGTATCTCAACAAACAGAACTTTCGGCTTTGAGAAAAGAAGTTGAAGGACTAAAGAAGGAAAAAGCACAGCAATTAGAGCAAAGTATCAACGCAAGTGTTATAGAAAAAGATGGATATAAATTTTTGGCAGAAGTTGTAGATTTAGATCCAGCATCTATAAAATCTATGGCATTTTCATTGGAAAGAAAAAACGCACCCTTTTGTGGTCTTTTTGCATCAAAACAAGGAAATAAACCGAGCTTAACCATTGTGATCAGTAAAGATTTAGCTGCTGAAAAAGATTGGAATGCAGGAACTATGGTAAGAACACTTGGGAAACATATCCAAGGAGGTGGAGGAGGTCAGGCTCACTTTGCCACTGCAGGAGGTAAAAACCCAAATGGAATAGAAGATGCTCTTAAAGCATTTATAGAAATTGTGGAATAGGTATTTATCTACTAAAATAAAAGGAAAAAGACGGATTGCATGCAGTTCGTCTTTTTTTAGTGTTAAATTTTGATACGTAGGAAATATTCAAATGATAATTTGGTACATTTGGGTAAATTAATTTTAAAAATATAAAAAGTATGAAAAAAACAATCTTATCAATGGTCTTTGTTTTAGGAGTATTTTTCTCAGCAAATGCCCAACAAAGATCCACAACAAAATCAGATCTTAAACTTAGTTTACTAGCTCCTGAACTTATCTACGAAATGGAAATTGGTAAAGCAGCTTCTTTAAAGCTTGGAATTGGGTATGGTCTTATTGGTGAATACAGCAACAATAATGGGCAGGTTACTAAGAATACTTTACAGTCTCATGCGGTAATACAAGCCATGCCTCGTATTTTTACCACCCGTACAAAGAGAATGAGAATGGGTAAAAATATTGACCATTTTTCTGGAGGATATGTTGCATTTCCTTTGGATTATAGAATAGGGATTGGTTATAGTGTAGGTGTCGTTTATGGAACTCAAGGAATGCTTGGGTCTAGTAAATGGTTCTATGATTTGTTTATTGGTTTGGGTTATGCAGATTTAGATCTTGAAAAATCAAGCAATGTTACTGGAGCTTACCTTCCTAATGGAGTTAGCTTAGGTTTTATTTTTTAACAGAATTCAAGACCGGTGGGTTTAAAATATCCAACGATTACATATTAAAAAAGCTATGTTTTTGCGCAAAAAACATAGCTTTTTTTGTTTAAAAAAATGAATAAGATCACTACTGTTTAGAACTTTCTTTAAAAGCAGTAACGGTAAAACACTCAGGGTAAAAGACACTATCAGTTTGTTGATGTTCTTGGAGTATTTTATGATAAATACTGTTCTCTGGGTCTATAAATAAAGAGCCATCTTGATAGTAAATAATATGATCATATTCTTTGTTTGTCTTTTGTAAATGCCTCTTTACACCTTTCCAGCCATAAATAGGGAGGATGTCCGCTTTGTTTAAATGAGCTTCGCAACTGTCTAAGGATTGAAATATTTCCTTATCATAATAATAAGAAAAACCTATAAACGCCCAATGTGGATGTATGAGCACAAGGCTGTTGTCATTTTTATTTTGTAATTCTTTTACTTTCTCAACTGCATTTTTAACTTCTCTATAGAAAAATTGTTTAGAGTTAATTTCTAAAGATCTATAAAATAGTATCACCATTAAAAACCCTACAAAAATATTGATTAACTTAAAGTGAAATGATTTGAAAATTAGATAGACTAATGAGAGATAAAACCCGATACTGGTAAAGAGTAAATACCTAGCGTAGAACATGGGCATTTTGAATGAAATGGCAAACATCGCAAAATATGGAATAAGCCACCAAAGAAAGATAAACCCTACTGTTTTATCTAGTTTAACGATCTTCAATTTGAATAATACTATTCCACAAATTAAAGAAGATAACAATATGTATGTCATCCAATTTAAAGTGTGGTTATTATTGGTGAAGTCACGTAAAAGATATAGATAGTCCTTGTTTTTTGGAGGGCTCAAAACAGTACCTCCCGTAAAGTGAATAAAATGTTCATAGAAAACAATAACCATTGGTAGGAATAGTATACCTGTGATAACTAATGATTTTATTAATGTCCAAAAAAGCTTTTTATCTTTCCAAAACATGAAGCTCAATAGAAATTGAGTACCAATCATAAATAATCCAAAATAGTGACTATATAAAATGAGGAAATTGGATGCAATTAATATAAAAGTCCATTTTTTTCGATGTTGATAATGATCATTGGCAATTAGTTTCAAATAACTTAAGAGGCTTAAGCTCGTGCCAAAAGAAAGCATGGAATACGCTCGGGTTTCCATTCCGAAATAGAAATGAAGCGTAGAATAGATAAATACTAAACTCGCAATGATTCCTGTCCATGAATTTCTAAGATGTTTTCCTACCAAGAAAATAACACCTGCCGTAAGGGCGTTGAAAATAAGTGGTAAGGATCTGATAACTTCCACGTCATTTCCAAATATTTTCATCCAAAAATGAAGCAATAAAATAAACAAAGGTGGGTTAGGCTCACCAGAAATGGGTAGTTTAAGTATGTCTAACCAATTGTTTTGAGCCATGAAAATGGTAAAGGGTTCATCTACACAAATATCTCGAGTGTCGATATATTGATACTTGCTGATAAAAGCAATTAAAAAAATGGTAATAAAAAGTAAAATCGTTTTGAGATTTCTGAGATTTCGCATTTTATGTTTTTATTTGTCGCAAATATAATACTAGTCTTTTTCCTTACAATGAAAAAACCCCTTTTCTAACGTAGAAAAGAGGCTTGTAGTATATTTCGTTTTTGTATTAATACACAAATTTCTGGACAACTTTTTGACCATTTATTTCTGCTATTAGGAAATAAATTCCCTTTGATAGTCCATCCAATGAAATGGTGGTGTTTTGTGTCGTAAGAATTGTTTTCCCTTGAATATCAGTTATTTCAAAAAGAGCTTTTTCATTTGGTAAATGATGGATGCTTAATACATTGTCTTTAATCAATAATTCAATATTTTCTACTTCTTTTTCCTCTACAGAAAGTCCTTCATAGCCACAGTAGGGTAGTCCTGGGATTTGGATGTTTTCATAATCAATTAAGTCATCTTCATAAGCGCAAATTTGACGATTGAATTCATTCATTGGATAAACATCTGTAATATAAAACTCACTTGCTAAAAAGGGGAAAATAAAAGAGCTTGATCCAAGTAATATATTTGCTGAATCTTTCTTAGAATAGTTAAAGTTTTGATAATCTTCTTGGCTTACAGTAATATTTGGTAAATGATCTAATGAGTAATGATAAGAAGGAGTTAAAACGCCATCAAGGTCTTTTTGGTAAACAGAATCGATGGTGATTTTTAGTGTGTCAGTAAGGAGAACGATACTGTCTGGGTCGATGATATAATTATAATCGATATAAACGTTCCAAGAATAGCCTACAGGTGCATCAAAATCCATGATCTTCTGAAATGTATCCATTCCATTATTTCCAAAATAACTATAGATTTTTCCACCTTCTTGGTAGAAGTATTGGAGATTTGGGTAAACATTGGTGTGATGAGGATTAATATTTCCTATAAGTACTTTGCACAATTTTCCATTTTTTGTAATAGTGTCTGCTACTTCATAGAGATCGCTGGCATGGCAAAGGTCTTGGTTATTATTGGCGCATGGCGTACGGTAATTCACTGTCCATTCGGCATCTATTGGTCCGAACTCCATTTGCTGTGCCTGAGTGATTTGAAAAGCTCCTAAAAATAGGAGAAAAGATGTAAATGATAAAAGATTTTTCATAAAGAGATATTGATTTATTTATAACTATTTGACTGTCAAATATAAATAAAAAAATCCCAAAACAGATTATCTGTTTTGGGATTTAAAGTCAATATCAAAAAGGAAAACCTTAGTCTGCCAAGATGATAATTTTATTGTTATTCATTTCTAGAACGCCTCCTTTTACCTCAAAAGTTTCGGTTTTATTGTTGGCATCTATAACACGAATAGTACCTTCGTCTAGAGTAGATACAATAGGCATGTGGTTTGTAAGAATCTCAAAAGATCCTTTTTTACCTGGTACACGTACAGAGATAATTTCTCCTTTGTATAACTCAGCGTCTGGTTTAATAATCTCTAAAAACATAGTACTTCTTGCTTATATTATTCAGCCAACATTTCTTCTCCATGCTTGATAGCATCTGCGATAGATCCTTTCAAGTTGAAAGCTGCTTCAGGAAGGTGATCTAGCTCTCCATCCATAATCATGTTGAAACCTTTGATTGTATCTTTGATATCTACCAATACTCCTGGGATTCCTGTAAACTGCTCGGCTACGTGGAATGGCTGAGAAAGGAATCTTTGTACACGTCTTGCACGGTGTACAACAAGTTTATCTTCTTCAGATAATTCATCGATACCAAGAATGGCAATAATATCTTGAAGTTCTTTATAACGTTGTAGAATTTCTTTTACTTTTTGAGCACATCCGTAGTGTTCTTTTCCAAGTACTTCTTCAGAAAGAATTCTTGAAGTAGAATCCAATGGATCTACTGCTGGGTAAATACCAAGCTCTGCAATTTTACGAGACAATACTGTTGTTGCATCCAAGTGGGCAAACGTTGTTGCTGGTGCAGGGTCAGTAAGGTCATCCGCAGGTACATAAACGGCTTGTACAGAAGTAATCGATCCTCTTTTTGTTGAGGTGATTCTTTCCTGCATCGCACCCATTTCTGTAGCTAGTGTAGGCTGGTAACCTACGGCAGATGGCATACGTCCTAATAGGGCAGACATCTCAGAACCGGCTTGTGTAAATCGGAAGATATTATCTACGAAGAAAAGTACATCTTTTGGTCCGCTTGCATCGTCGTCTCCATCACGGTAGTACTCAGCAAGTGTAAGTCCAGAAAGGGCAACACGAGCACGAGCTCCTGGTGATTCGTTCATCTGTCCGAATACGAAAGTTGCTTTAGAATCTTTTAGTTTTTCTTTATCAACTTTAGAAAGATCCCATCCACCTTCTTCCATAGAGTGTAGGAAATCTTCACCATAAGTAATAATTCCTGATTCCAACATCTCACGAAGTAAATCGTTTCCTTCACGTGTTCTTTCTCCTACTCCTGCGAATACTGAAAGTCCACCGTGTCCTTTGGCAATGTTGTTAATCAATTCCTGAATTAATACGGTTTTACCTACTCCGGCACCACCAAATAATCCAATCTTTCCTCCTTTTGCGTAAGGCTCAATCAAGTCAATTACTTTAATTCCTGTAAAAAGAACCTCAGTTGATGTTGATAAGTCTTCAAACTTTGGCGCTTCACGGTGAATTGGAAGACCGCTTGTTTTGTCAAGGTTACCGATACCATCAATTGCATCTCCAACTACATTGAAAAGACGACCTTTGATCTCCTCTCCAATAGGCATTTTGATTGGCGCACCAGTGGTGGCTACTTCTTGCCCTCTTTTAAGACCATCTGTTGAGTCCATAGCAATGGCTCTTACAGAGTTTTGTCCGATGTGTTGTTGACATTCCAATACTACTTTAGAACCACCTTCGTTAGTGATTACAAGTGCATCGTAAATTTTTGGTAGTTCGACACCTTCGTTAAATTTGATGTCGATTACAGGTCCAATTACCTGTGCTATTTTTCCTACGTTTGTAGACATGTTTATACCGTTTTAAGCTAATATAACTGTACTGAAATTTGGTGCAAATGTATGTTTTTTTTCAGAGTTTTAGACGGAAATGTTTAATAAATATGAAAATATTTAATCTAGGTGGTTTAGAGTGTGTTTTAGATCGTTTTGTGCTGCTTTTTTATGAATCATTTTTTTTGTCAATCAACCCCTAGATCTTCAAGTGCCTTGAGCAATCCTAATGTACTATTTTCGCCAAATTTTTTAAAAATATTCTTTTTGTGAGCTACAATCGTATGATAGCTGAGTGCCAGTTTTTCTGAGATTTCTTTGCTTGTCATTCCGCTCTTAATCAATTCAATGACTTCCCATTCTCTATTAGATATTTTTATGTTTAATTGATTATGGGAGCGTTCATGAAGGTTTTTTTGAATCTGTGGACTTATAAATTTCTTGTTTTTGAGTACTTCGTTGATCGCGTTTTGAATTACTTTACTTTTGTCTTGGTTAGCAATAATTCCATCAAAAAGACTATAATCAATCATCGGGTTTAGTTTCGCGTGATCGTCCATAAAAAGAATCGTTTTGGTAAATACGCTTTTGTTGGTGATGAAGGCATTGATCTTCGTTTGTTGAAAATCTCGGTAATTAATAAAAACAATGCCAGGTTTGAGTAATTGTAAATCACTTTTCTGACTCGATTGTACTTTCTTAATGTTTTTTGAGCGATAGTAGTCATACACTAACATTTCTATTCCACTCTCAAAAAGCGTATCGGTACAGTAGGTGTAGAAATTTGTCATTATTCTTATTTAGACTGATTAAAAACAAAGGTAAAAAAATGATTCCTTTTTCTAAAGTAATTTGATAGAGAAAGTGGGATAGCCTTTAATTCCTTGGTCATTATAAAAATCTAAAAATTGTAATGCCCAATAGAGATTTTCTTGTGTTTTTACGATAAAAACAGTTTTAGAATCAACGCTGTATTTTGCTTCATCTATATTATAGTTTTTCCAATCGTGCCCTATAAAATCAATTGTGTTGCTGAAAATGAGAGATTCAGCTTGTTTTTCGGTAATTTCGTTAAAAGCGAAATTTTTAGTTTTGGAAAATTCTAAGAAGGAATTCTGTTTTAGAACACCATGAACTAAATATTCCAAATCTTGCTCAGAAAAATAAGTGAGATATCCTCCAAAGTATAAATCAAATTCTTCTAAATTTTTCCTAAAAGAACTTTGTTTTTGTAAATCAATAAAAAGATTTTGATCGAAAGAAAGCGAACTGAATATTTTGCCCCAATTGTTGTTTTGAAAATGAAATATTTGAATAGTATCATTGTTTTTGATGATCCTGTATACTTTACGATCTTGTTTTTTGCTATCTATATCTAGTCCGTGATAGAATATGAAGTTTGCCGTGTCATTTTTAGAGAAGTCTAAGAGTTTATCAAAAGTATTTTTCTCATAAAAATCGGATTTTAGTTGGACTGTATTTAGATTTTCCATTTGAAAAGTGTCTATGCATATCTGAAGGATGCTACAAGTTCTTCCTGAGTTGATTCTTAGATCCCCGTTGGGAGAAAACCATAAATCCCAATCAAATTTTGAGATAGAAATGGACTCACTTGGATTTTCGAGATCATAAAAAACTTGATTATCATAATTCTCGCCCAAAGAAATTTTTTGGATAATATTATCTGTTTGATAAATAGGTTTAGGAAGCTCTTCTTTAATACAAGAGAAAAAACTAAACGAAATGATTAACGAAACTATAAGGATTCTCATAATCTAAACTGTATTTTTACTTGAACTAATCGACCTCTAGCGATAAATTGATTTGAAGAACTATGAGCACTTCCTGTGGAATTCGCTAAGTTTTTTACATCTAAGATGTTTTGAAGCCAGAAAAAAGCCTTCCATCTTTTTTGAGAATTAAATTCGACTCCAGAATCCCACCAAGAGTAGGGTTCTTGGTTCACCAAGACTTCTGAATCTTTTTCTACACGCCATATTTTTTGAGTTCCATAATGCATGATATTGCTAAAAAATGCCCATTTTTCGTTGGCTTGATATCGAATATTTCCGCCTATTTGGATATTTCTATTCCAGTTATTTTTAGTTCTTCCAGGTTCTATAAACTGATCAAAAACCCAATTGTTTTTCAAACCAAGACTCCATTTTTTGTTTCTCCAATTGACTTCAAAATTGAATCCTGTTCCTCGGTATTCATGAAGATTGAAATAGGTGAATTCACCATCATTTTCTGTAGGAGCTAAACGAATTGGACTCAGAATATGATTGTAAAATGTTCCGTAACTTATTTTCCAATTCTGAAGATTATGGTGCATAGATGCTAAAAGGTGACTGGAGTTTTCGGGTTCAATATTTTTATTTCCAATGATATGATGATTGTTGTCAATAAATTCGAAAAATCGCTCTTTTAGACTGGCTATTCGATACCCTTTTGCAATACTAGCTTTTAACAAATGTTTTTTAGAGAAATTATGTCTCCATGCCAATGAAGGGATTAATGGAGTCCATTTTCCTGCAAAAATATTGGCTCTAAGCCCAAACAAGAATTGGTTTTTATCATTGAGGTTCCAACGATATTTTGAGAATAAACCAATAGCAGTTTGTATTTGTTCTTTGTTTAGAATTCTGTTTCCCAAAATACGCTCATATTGAAGGTCTCCTCCATATTCTAGTTTTTTCCAAGCACCTTGATATCGAACTAAAAAAGAGCCAAAATTAGTGGTGTCTGTAAGTCCTAGGATTGGTTTTTCTTGGAGGGTGTTCAAATCCGTCAAAACGCCTTTTCGAACTCGGTTATAAGATTGATAATTGGTCTGAACTTTAAAACTGTGCTGTTCATTATAGTCTCCATCTAGGATTATTTGCCCCAGCCATCTATCTGAAGATATTTTACTATCCCGAGCTTTTGAATAGGAGGGGGGAGCAAAGGGATAACCTCTTTTTAGGATGAATTCATTGTTGTATTGTCCTTGAATTTGCCAATGAATTTTATCTCCTTGATAGTCGTATTTTAATTTTGCTTGGTAGGTTTCTTTTGGTGCCCAAACTCGAAATCTTGAACTATCAGCAATTTCTTTAGAAAAACCAGAAAAGAAAGGATCAGAATCTGACCAACCATCAAAAAGAAAGCGCTGAAGATATAGATTGTAACTGTGTTTTCCTTTAGTTCTAAATCCATGTAGGGAGCTTTGATAAGTTCCCGTATTATCTATCAATTGATCAATTTTTAAACCCAAAGTATCTCTCTTATGTAGGTCTTTGGTAATAATATTTACCACACCACCCAATGCATTAGAGCCATACTCAATGGACGATGGACCTTTGATGAGTTCAATTTCCTGTTCTCCTTGCATGAGTAGTTGATCTAGGTCAATAAAACCATCTGAGCGACCGTTGAGTTCCACTCCATCGATAAGTATTTTGACATGTTCGCCAGACAATCCGTTTATAGAAAGTGAAGCACCCAAAACAGCATCTCTTTGGATACTTAAACCCGATTGCCATTTTAAGGCTTGTCCTGCATCTTGTGCACCATATTGTGCGATTTGTTTGGTAGGTATTTTTCCAATGTTTTTAATAACTTCCTCTGCTTTTCTCCCCGTCATTTGAGCACTTAGAATAATTTCTCCAAGTTTTTCTTCTTTAGGTTTCAATAAGATTTTTTGAGAAGGAACTTTTTGTTTGACCACCCAAATTTGTGTTGAAAACAAAATATGTGACACTTTTAGCGTGTCATTTTCTTGTATATTGGGAATGGTGATGGCTCCTTTTTCATTGGAAACATAATATCTTTTTCGATGCTTGATATGAGCATTTTCAACAGGTTCTTGAGCGGTAGTTAGAATGAAGAATTCTGTGTTTTGAGCCCAAAATAATTGAGAAATCAGTAAAAAGAAAAAAAGAAACTTAACTTTCATAGATGATTTTTTCTATTTCTTGTAAGAAACAAGTGGTTTCTAATGCCGAGTCGAGTTCTTGTAGCTCTTCGCCATTTAAGAAAAATGTAATTGACTCTATTGGATTCCAAAGAAAGGGAGGGTCTTGGTGTTTGATTTTTGGGAAATGCTCCTGAAGAAAGGATAATTCATTTTTGGATAATCGAATGTCGAGCCCGCGAAAATGTAAATGATACTTTTCGCAGCGCTCGCATTTGAATATTTTTACATAATGTCCTTCGTAATAGTTTTTCATATAATACCGTTTTCTTATTTCTCCCATATTTTTTTTCTTTTTGGCGTATTTCGTTGTTGAATATTCCCTTAATCTCTTCCCGAAAAGTCGGAATAAGCTCTGTAATTCAAATCCCCTTCAAAGGGGGAAAAGGGGGGTGTTGCGTCTTAATTCATGATCGAATAATATTTTTTTTAGTTTCTTTTTTCGGAGGTGTTTACTTTGTGTAACATCCCCCTTCCCCCCTTCAAAGGGGGATTATTTCAGTGAGTAGATCAACACCATAAGTGGTATATACTATTTCCGATTATGTATCGGTTTTACTATTCAGACATCATGTCTTTTACAATTCCTGTCCATCCTTCTAGTTCTGGGATTCTAGGCTTACGTTTTCCAAAGAATTGAACAATCATTTCTTTGTTTTCATCATAGGCTTCAATAGAATGAATAGGTCCGTCTTCAGAAGGTCTTACTACCGCAAAAAGACTATTGATTCCTTCCATATTAAGATGTAGGTTGAAATCTGGATCCATAATATTAATCCAAGGTCCTCTGTAGAGAATATTTTCTCCTAATCCGCTATGAATTTGAATAATACTCTTGTTTCCTGCAAAGACCATGATTTCCTGTTTGTTTTCAGAAAATTTCTCAAAAAGTGTTTTGATTGCTTCATTGTCCAGCTTTTTTGCAAAACCATCAGGGGCGTTTTCTACAGCTTGCTGTCTGTGGAGTTTATATTTTCTATAAAGACCGAAGAACTGATGAGTATCCGTAATTTCTTTCCACTCTTTTTGGAAGGCTAATTTATTTTCTTCGGTAAAATCGATATCCTCGTGAATGATCGCTTGAGGATTTTCGCCTACAAATGTCACTTCTTGTGTTTCGTTTTTGAAATCAGAAACTAATTGATCAAAAGATTCAATTTTTGATTCAGGTAAAAGAAAAACCTTGTGAATGGCAAGTCCTTTTTTATCAAAAAATTGAATGGATCTTTTGGTTCCTCTTTCAGTCTCTTGAACCACGGCTAAAGCAGAATTCCAAGATTGAGGAAAAATTCTCAAATCAATGTCTTTTCCTACAAATATGATGTGCCCGTGTTGTGCATTCATATTTTTATAAATACCCTTTCTTTCGTGTACGGCGTATTCATTTCTTGTGAGAGCCATTACTTTTCCTAGTTCTCGAAGTCTTCCTAAAATTCCTTCGAAGTCAGGATTTAATACAGTGGCAGCTTTTCCAATTTCTAAAGCCAATAAATCTAATTCTGAAACTTTTAAATCTTGGGCAGCTCTGTATAAGTATGCCTTTGGGTTTGCTTCTTTATAAGTAGCAAATTCATTAGATAATACTGTGGTGTTCATGTTTTTTTGTTTTAAATTGAACGTATGTCTGGTTGTTGTTTTTGTTTATAGAAACACTTTGCTGAAATACATCAAAAATGAGTGATTCATTCATGATGTTTTCTGTTGTGTTATAAGAAATCAGTTTTCCCTCTTTCAAAAGACCGATATAATCACAAAACTGACTGGCAAAATTGAGATCATGCATGATGATGATCACCGTAAAACCTTCTTTACTTTTTTCTTGGAGGTATTCCATTAGGAGAAACTGATAACGAATATCAAGATTGTTTAATGGTTCATCTAGAATGATAGAATATTGTTCCTCTTTGTGAACAAGTGCTTGCAAAATGGCTTTAGATATAAAAACCCTTTGCTGTTGTCCTCCAGATAAAGAATTGAGTGTTTTGTGTAAAATACTTTTAAGGTCTAAAGCTTCAACTAATTCTTGTTTTTTGTTTTGATACTGAGAAGTATTGAGATATTGCGAAAAACTTAAATCCAATAATTCATCTGCAGAAAGTAATAAGTTTTTTGAAAAAAATTGTCCAAAATAGCTTCGTGTTTTTGCAAGTTCTTCAGAAGAGAGTAAACGAATATTTTCCCCAAAAGAATGAATATTTCCTTTGTAGTCTACCAAATGTCCTGTCATGATTTTTGCAAGCGTAGATTTTCCAGAACCATTAGGTCCCAAAATACCAGTAATACTACTCGAAGGAATAGATAGCGATATTTCGTCAAGAATCATTTTCCCCTGAATAGAAAAAGAAATACCTTGTAGTAAATATGCGGGTAGAATACGACTCATAAAATCAATTTTTTGTTTTTGATAAGAATCCAAAGAAAATAAGGAGCTCCAAGAATCCCTGTGATCACTCCAATGGGTAATTCTGTTGGAAGAAGAAGGGTTCTTGCAAGAAAATCTGAAAGCACTAAAAAGAGCGCTCCAAGTAACATAAGAAAAGAGAAATTGTTACTCATTAAATCCCCTTTTAACAATCGTGCTACATGAGGGGCAATCAAAGCAATAAAGCCGATGACTCCTGTTTGAGAAACTAAAATTGCCGTGATAATTGCGATGAGGAAAATCATGAGATTTTTGAGTTTTTTTACAGAAACCCCCATGCTAAATGCTTCTTCTTCTCCTAAAATATAAGTGTCTAAGGCATCTTTCTTTGTGTATATCACGATGAGACTCAGGGCTAGGGTGATACCTGTTATTACAACATTATCCCACCCAACATTGGCAATAGATCCCATAGTCCAGAAAGTGATGTCTCTCAGTTCTTCATCATTGCTCATAAAAAGTATAAGACCTAAAAATGCAGCACTCCAAAGATTTAAAGCAACGCCACTTAATAAAAGAATAGGTGTAGAGGTTTGTCCGTTTTTCCTTCCTAATCGAAAAACAATAAAGCTTACAAGTAAAGCTCCAGAAAATGCTGCAATAATCATCCCAGTGGTTTTTGATATTTGGGAAGAAAGCAGAACAGTTCCTGATAAAAGAATGAACAAAGCAGCAAATAAGGAAGCTCCAGTAGAAATACCTAGAAGTGATGGCTCGGCCAAAGGATTTTTGAACAAACGTTGACTTAGAAAACCTGAAATAGCTAATAATATACCAACCAAAATAGCCATCACGAGTCTAGGTAATCTGATATTCAACAATACAGTTTTTTTCATTTCGAATAAAGGTGTTGAAGAATCTGGAGCAATTAAAATATCAATCCAGTCTGAGAAACCTAAAGACAGACCACCAAAACTCAGACTGGATACAGAAACAACAAGAAAAATTATCCACCAAAATAGGTTTTGCATCTGTTTTTATTTTGTTTTTTCTATAAGGGTTTGAATAGCCGTTGCTAATCGAGGTCCAAAAGAGCTGACTAAATTAGCATCCATACTAATCAACTGTTTTTTCTTTCCGGCTGTGGTAAACTGCATACCTTGTATTTTCCACACTTCTTCTTTAGATTTAAAATGTCTTAAGCTGTGGCTAAAGAAAAATACATAATCAGGATTGTACTCTATTAAAGATTCGGTATTGAGCGGTTTATAATCATTGATATTTTGAGCCACATTTTGAGATCCACTTAGCTCAATTAATTTTGAAACTGCGGTATTTCCTCCTGCTACAAGTAGCATTCTTGGTCCACGAGAGTAAATGAATAGAATTTTCTTTCCATTTTTCTTTAAGGATTGAATTTGTGCGAGTTCTTTTCGGAGTTTTGAGGCTTCTTTATGAGCAAGTTTTTCTTTGCCAAATGCTTTCCCAAAATCTAAGATGATTTGAATAGCTCCCTCTGTCGAGAGCTCTTGTTGGTACTCAAAAGTGGCTATTTTTAAACTTTCAAGTCTTTCAACGATTTTTTGGTTGAGTTTTCCTTCTGGAAAGGTTACCATATCTGGTTTTGTAGAAATGATGGCCTCTAAGGTAATTCCAGAAAGATGTCCCAATTGTGCTTTACTTTTGACACTTGCAGGGTAGGTACTAGTGATATCTACACCTACAATTTTGTCTTCTAACCCCAAGGTTGATAATAGCTCAGTAGAAATAGCTCCTATGGACACAATTTTTTCTTGTGCGTTTACACTCTGGCTTAGTAAACCCAAAAATAGAATGAAAGCCCAAATAATTCTTGTTGTTTTTTTCATGTTACTTAGTTTTAAAGTGCAACTTTAATGATATGTTGAGCTTGGTTTGTATTGGTGATTTTCAAGATATACACCCCTTTTTTAGGTAAATGGAGCGCGATATTATTTGTCTGAATTTGTTCCTGAGAAATCAATCGTCCTGTTTGATCAAAAATCTCCGCTTGAGTCATGGTGGTTTCAGAATCTAGAATAACTTGATTGTTCACTGTTGAAAACCATTGGATTGTTTGTTTTTGATCCATTTCTGAAACAGATACATTGTGTTTCTTTACTTTAAACTTTAGTTTTCCTGTTGAACTTCCTTCAAAGGCGGTGAAATATAAATGATAGAGATCTCCATTCTCAAGTTTTAACACATAACTCAAATCTTCAGTGAGGTCATAAGAAAAAGAACCCATATTGAAAGATTTCCAATCATAACCAATGGCATTTGCTGTTGAATCGAAATCCAATCCTGAGTAGGATACTTGATTCACGGGTGTGTTTTCTACTTTGGCTACCTTTATTCCTGGTTTTGTTCTCACTCCTGTAACTCCATAAGCAGTAGGGATCATTTCAATATATTTTCCAAACCAAAGTTGCCATTCTTCTTTTTTAGGTTCAATCTCTTTTGTTTCGTGATCTTTTATGCTGTAATAGGCGAAAAAAGCATCTGAATGATTCGTTTTTTGTACTGTTTTTTGATGTAAAGTATTACCTGTACCTATTTTTTCATATTGAAAATGATAGCTTCCACTTTGAAGTTTTTCAATAAATAATTTAAAGAAATCATCTCCAATTTTAGCGATATATACCTTGTCTCCAGAAACAATATGAGTAGCCATATCATAAGCTCCCCACCCAAAATTTGTTGGATTTCCGTTTCCAGCACCATTAAAAGCTCCTTTGTTCCAGTCTGAAGAACTGTTGTACACAGGCGACCATGTACTTATTCCGTTGGTGTCAACGGTTGCCCAGTCAGAATCGGCAAAGCTTGTTTCATACAATTTATCTCCTCTAGAGGAATTAAATCTTATCGTGGCTGATATTCCTCCTGTTCCAAAGGCAAGATTCCAATCTTTTCCTGCAATGTCTTCAGTTTCATCATTCGTGATGTCATAAAAGACTTCATCGGAATAACCAGATTTTAGTTCTACTTCTTTTTCTTCAAAGCTTTGTGCATTTGATAATAGGCTCGTGAGTGCCAAGATAGATAATATAGTTTGTTTCATCTTGTTTAGAATCGTTTTAAATAACAGGGCAAATGTCGAGTTTATTCTCTTTTATATCAATACCAAATATTTGGTATTTTTATTTAGAATGAATTAAAATAAAAAAATATTACCCAAAAAAGCTCCTAAATATAACTTAGGAGCTTAATCGTTTTTAGAAATTGTCCTTTCCTAAAATAGGATGTACAATTTTTAATACTATTCCTTTGTAGCGATTATTGATATATGAGTTTTCTGACAAAAACTTTTTTCTGTTCATTTTGGATTCTGATAAAATAAACACCAGGCAAATAGTGCGATAATGAAAAAGAATCATTTTGCCTGTTTAAATAGAGTTTTTGCCCTTTGTTGTTAAAAAGAGTGATACTCCAAGGGCTATTATTTTTATTGAATATTTGATAATTTCCGTTTCCTAAATGAACAAATGAGAAGGATTGTTCCCATTCATCAACAGAAATTTTTTGTAATTCGAAGTTCGCATGAGTGCTAAAGAATTCATCAATCCAATCTAAAATGTCTGAATAATTTACAGAATCTGCAATAATAAGTTTGTTATCTTGCATCCAAACTACACATTGATCATAAGTGTTTTGGAATTCCGTAAGATCATAAGTATAAATTTGATGATTTTGAATTGCAGTAAGCTCCTCGGCATCTGTTTTGAAGTTTTTTAGATCGAATACTTTATTAATTCCGTTAGGAATATCAATACTATAATCCATGTCATCTCCTGCTATTATTGGAATAATGGTATCTATTAATTGTTTTGCCATGAAAACTGAAAGATCTTGCCATTGTGTGGATAGAATGATTCCTAAATCTTTACCTTGTAGTTTCTGTGTCAGATTTAAACAATAATCATACTCGGTGGTATCAGAGATCGTATTTCCCCAAGTGGACATAGCAAGAAAACCTAGGCTATTAGTTTTTGAGGTGTCTAAAAGATCTTGATAGTTTTGAATAATACTTGGATCTAGCTGTGCATTAATTCCGAAAATGTTTTCAATATCTTCTTGACTAATGTTTTGAGGATTTCCTGTAGTATCAACTGCTGCATTGTTCCCAAACTGAACCATGGTATTATTTCCAAAGTTTATTTTGATTTTAAATTTCACTTTGTTAATGGGGTTTTCCCATAGTTGATCCACTATTTGTGCTTGCAAACTTGAAACAAAAATGAGCGAGATGATAAATGTGAATATTTTTGTTTTCATAATTTAGGTTTTTAAAAGGTCATTTTGAATTGCTTTCTTGATGAGTCCTGCTGTGTTTTTTGCAGAAAGCTTTTGCATGAGTCTTTTTCTGTGGCTTATGACTGTTGTGGGAGAAACAAAGAGTTTTTCTGCTATTTCCTGCATGGTGAGTTCTTCAGCAATGAGTAGAAGCACCTCGTTTTCTCTTTTAGAAAGTTTTATAGATTCTGAATTTACCGCTTTCTTGAGTTCTTTTTCTATATCAGTACAAAAGTATGATTCATTATTCAAAATGGTATTCAAAGCTTGTTCATAATCCTTCTTTTTGGCATCTTTTAATAAATAACCAGAAATTCCTATTTCTTTTAATTCCATTGTGATATGGTTTTTATTTAGCATAGAAACTACCATTATCTTTATTTCAGGAAACAATTCTTTTACTTCTTTAGAAAGACGAAGTCCCGAAATATTTGGCATATCAAGATCAGTCACCAAAATATCTACCTCATTATTTTTTATAAAAGGAATAACAAATTCTGGTTTTTCAAAGGTTCCAACAACTTCTATTTCATTTATTTCATTCAATACATTTGTTAATGCAGAAAGAAATAAAGGGTGGTCCTCAGCAATTACTATTTTGATCGTTTTTTTCATGCGCTAGGTATGGTTAAATGAATAATAGAAGAACGCCCTTTCATGCAGTCAAATTCAATAGAGCCTTTTAAAATCTCTACCCTTTTTTTCATGTTTTTAAGTCCAATTCCTAAGTAAGCTTGAGAAGGATTGAAGCCTATTCCGTCATCTTCAAAGGTTATATTGAGAATGTTTTCTTCAGAGGAAAATACAATTTCAATTTTATGGGCGTTGGCGTGTTTAATGGTGTTTTGAATGAGTTCTCTAAAAATTCCAAAAAGTTCTCTTTGTTGTAGATAATTTAGGTTTTTTAGATTACAGTCTGGTAAAATTTCCAAATCAAAATCAAGACCAGTACTTTTTTCAATATTTTCTAAATAAGTAGTGAGTACTTCCTCAAAAGTATTTTGGCTTTCGCCAAGAATCGTAAGGCTATAGCTGAGGTCTTTTACTTGATGATAAGCTTCGCTAAGAAGTTCTTGTAAATGTTGATCTTTCTGGTCGTTTAGTGAAAGCTTGATTGCTGCCAAATTTGCCCCAATATGATCGTGTAAATCTCTAGAAATACGTCTTTGTTCTTCTTTTTTAGCTTCAATATTGCTATTAATTATTTTGTATTCTTCTTCTCTTTCAGCTTGATTTAAGGCTAGTTCAAGTTCAGTGTTTTTAGCTTTTAGACTGAGCCATTTTAGTTCATTTTTCTTTTTGTTTAAAGACTTTTTGAATAGAACACTAAGAAGAATAGCTATAGAAATAATTGCCAATAGACTAATCAATAAGAGATTATTCTTTAGTTTTTCTTCATTTTTTAAGCTAGATTCGAGTTTTTTCTCTTGCTCTAGGATATCCATTTTGTATTCCGCCTCTTTTAATAGGCTGTTGATTTCATATTGATGACCTTGATAAATTTCAATATTTCTTTTGTTGAACAATTGTTTATTTATTTCATTAATTACCTTGTATTCTGTAGATGCTTTTTGGTACTGATCATGTTTCTCTAAGTATTGGGTATGTAGAGATCTTGCTTGTAATTCTGCTAGTAAATTGCCACTTTTTTGTGCATCTACAATGGTGTTTCTATAAACAGTAATCCAATTTTCAAAATGGTTTTCTTTTAATAAAAAATTGAGATATTCAATATAAATGCTAGTTGTTTCTTGTTTATACTCTTTGTTTTGATTTAAGTTTTGGAAAAGCTCACGGTATGCCTTGTATGCCATTTTGGATTTCCCATTCTTTGCGTAGAGTAAAGCCATGAGTCTTTTCTGCTGGAAATAAAACTCATTAGATTTATAATCAGAAGAGGTGTTCCCAATAAGAGTAAGATAGTTTTCAGCCTTTTTAAAATTATTTTTATAAATAAAAAGTTTAGCTAATTCTTGATAAACACTTAAAAGATGAGTTTGATTATTGTTGGTGTTGTTAAATTTTTTTTCAGCAACTTGAAATCCAGTTATCGCTTTTGAAATATCATGATGATAATTGAAGTGAATTCCAGCCAAGTTTTTTTCAAGAATGGCTTCTTGTTTGCTGTTTGGGCATTTTTTTACTAATTCTAACGCTTTTTTGTAAAATGAAATAGCTTGATTAAAATGGGAGCGTTGATTGTAAATATTTGCTGAGTTATTATAGCTTTTTACTAAACCTTCGCAATCCTCTATTTTTTGAAAATGCATTTTAGCATTGGAATTAGAAAGGAGAGCCTCTTGAAATTCCCCCAAATTTTTATAGGCAATACCTTGGATAATCAATGCATTTCCAATGGGTCTTCTTAATGAATCTGAAATGATTGTTTTCAGAGGGATTAACTCTGTTACTTGAATCGCTTCTTGATAATTTCCTTCGTTTTTGAGTTTTTTAGCTATGTGATATATTTTTTCAAGAGTAGCTTTATTCTGCGTTTTTGATAGTTCAGATATCTCATGCTTTGTGAAATATTTTCCAATATTTTTGTCACCCAAAGAATGCCCCGAATTTTGAGCAAAAATCGAAAAACACGTCAATATCGTGAGGGAAAGAAAGATTTTGAGATTAAACATATAAATAAGTCCTTCTATTTTCGCCAAGAAAATAGTTTATATTCTTTGAGTCACTAGCAAAAATAATCATCATATTCTAAATGAGTATTCCTCATTTTTGAGGATAAGCGAAATAGAGCCAATTAAACTGTGAAATTTAAAATAATTTTAGTCGCAATATGAATCAAGGATATGAAAAAATGTTCTGTATGAATGTACAAATACCTTTTTAAATAAGATCGATAACTACTGTTCTTTTAAACCATAATCCTCGCTTATAATCGAGTAGCTTAGTTTTAATTTTCCGAAACATTTTCAATAATTTTGTTGTTTCTAAATAGTCCTAAAAATATGAAAATACTCCTTTCTGCATTAGTTGTTGTAAGTATGTTGTCCTGCCAAAACAACAAAGAAAACTCAGGTGATAGCCATAAAAAACAAAGTGTTTTGACTGAGAAATCACCAATAGACTCTTTGAATACTTTGATCAAGCAACAACCCAATGAGTCTTTTCATTATTTTAGTAGAGCTAAGGCGTACTTAACTAAAAATAATTATGTACCAGCTATTGAAGATATCAAAAAAGCACTGTCAATAGACTCAACAAATATTTCATATCATTTAGAGTATGGAAATATGCTCATGCTGGTAAATAAGACAAGAGAAGCAAAAGAAATTTGGGAAAAATGTGCAGAACTTGAAGGAGATCATTCAAGTTGTAAGTTGAAATTAGCAGAACTCTATCTTTTTGTTCAAGATTATAAACAAGCAGTAACCTTTGCTAATGATGTTTTACGAGAAGATGCCACAAAAGATCTGGCATATTTTTATAAAGGAATCTCTTATGCAGAAATGGGAGACACAACTAAGGCACTTCAAAACTATCAACAAGCCTTGGAACATAATCCTGAAAATATTCAAATACTTGATGCTTTAGCAACTCTTTATGCGCATAAGAACAATTTGCTAGCAATAGACTATTATCGTTTGATACAAAAAAAACGCCCAAATCAATCCAAAGCATATTTTGATGAAGCCTATTTCCATCATCAAAGACAAGATTGGCAAAAAGCAATTAGTCTATATGAGAAAACTCTTCAAATAAATCAGAATCAAAAAGGCGTGTATTACAATCTTGGATATGTGTATTTTATGGTGGGAAACAACGAAATAGCTATTGATAATTTTAACAAAGCCATTGAACTAGATAATAATTATTTAGATGCATATTTTGCTCGTGGATATGTTTTTGAAATTTTAGGAAATAAAGCACAAGCAAAGAACGACTACAAAAAATGTATTTTGTTAAATGCAAAGCATAATCCAGCTCACATTGGTTTAGAGAGATTAAACGAATAAAATTCGTATCTTAGCCTTTTATCCAAACAAATTTAGATTATGTATAAAATTCTGTCTTATTTTTTTGTTTTTAGTGTAATTACCAGTTTCTATAGTTGTGATACAAACTCTGATATAGAAGAGCCACAGCCCAATCATAGTTTTAGAATGTCAGAAGGTAAGAATAAATTAGATATTGCTAGTTACGATGCATTTGTAACAAAGAATGACCAGGTGATAATTACCGCTTATTCCCCCAAATTATCAGAAGGAGAAAATACAGATTTGGATAAAACGAGCTATTTTAAAACCAATTTTATTTTTGCCTTAACATCTACAGAAACGGGAGAACATAGAATGACTTTGCATCCAACAAAAAATGTTTTTGATGCTCAGTTTTTTATTGATTCACTTTATTATACAGGAGATAATCAGCTCTATAAAAATACACGGTTTACACCAGAGTTAGATTCATTAGATGCTTTAAATTCCTTTGTATTCATTGATGAATTTGATAACGAACAGGAAACGCTATCTGGAATTTTAAAAGTAAGAGGTGTGCGTGTTGTAAGTGGAGTGATCTCTACACAATTCATTTATGAAGGTGAATTTAAAGATATTCCTTTTAGTCGTCAAGAATAATACCTGATACTTTCTCCTCAGTTTTTTTTATTTCTCTTAAACCTAAATTTACTTATGAAAAAAGTTATTTTTCCAGTGATTGCATTGTCAATTATCGCTTTGTCCTATCAGTTATTGAAGTCAGATAATGCAAAAGATTCTCAGCTTTCTGAAGAAGTAGTAGCAAGAATAAACAAGAAGAAAAAGAAAAAGAAAGGTAGAATTGTACTCGACGGACTTGCAGCCCCAAGTATGAAACATTCTGTTCTAAGAGCTGAGTATATTAGTAAGCTCGCAGATCCAAAAACAGGAAAAATACCTCAAGGGATTCGAGCAAAGGAATTGGCATTTGTAAATAATATGCCCATCTCAAATTCTGTGATTGATTTTGAACCAAGAGGTTATTTTAAGATTGGAGGAAGAACACGAGCTTTAGCGTTTGATGTAAATGATGAGAATACAATCATTGCTGGTGGAGTTTCAGGAGGAATTTTTAAATCTACGGATGGAGGTCAAACTTGGGTTAAAAAAACCATGGGAGATCAATTTCATGGTGTTACGTGTATTGTTCAAGACAAAAGGCCTGGGAAAACGAATAATTGGTACTTTGGTACTGGAGAAGGCTATGGAAATTCAGCATCTGCACCTAGTGCTTATTATTTTGGTAATGGAATGTACCATTCAGATGACAATGGAGAAACATGGAACGCGATAACTTCTACAAATTCTAATACTCCAAATACTTTCGACCTTAGTTGGGATGTTATGTGGAATATCGCATTGGACCAAAGCGTAGATAGTTTAACCATTCTTTATGGAGCATGTCATAGCTCTATATTTAGAAGTGAAGATGGAGGAAATACATGGAGTGCTACGACTTTAGCTTCTGGTGGAAATAGCTCTGCATATACCACCAATATTTTGGTAACACCTTCTGGAGTTACTTATGGAGTGCTTAATTCAGATGCACCTTCTAATAAAAGAGGAATTTGGAGATCAAATGATCATGGAAATACTTGGGAAAATATTTTGCCAGATAGTTTTCCTGGAGTTTATGAAAGAATTGTAATGGATTATAATCCACAAAATGAAAACCAAGTGTATTTCTTTGCTCAAACTCCAAATTTTGGAAAACATACCAATACATTTTTTGATGGAGAAGATTGGAATAGTCTATGGCTATATGAATATGACGAAAATGATACGAATTCTGTAAGTGGAACATGGACAGACTTATCGGATAATTTACCAGATGAAGGAACGAGCTTTGCAACATTATATACTCAAAATGCCTATGATATGGCTATAGCTGTACATCCTGATAGTGCTAATGTTGTGTTTATTGGAGGAACAAATTTATATCGTTCAACAGATGGATTCACTTCAGATCAAAATACCACAATGATAGGAGGGTATAAGCCCACAAGTATAGATACAAACTGGGATATTTATGAAAATCATCACCCAGATCAACACTTAATTGCATTTTCACCAACAAGTCATAAGTTTTATTCTGCAAACGATGGAGGAATCTTTACTACTACAGATGAATTTGCATCAAATGTAGTGTGGGATGATTTGAATAATGGATATTTTACTACCCAGCTTTATGCTGTGAGTGTAAATCAGAAGCAAGTAACAAACACCATTGTAGCTGGTTTTCAAGATAACGGAAACTTTGTAACACGTTCTGCAAATATTACAGACAAGTGGAATATGGCATATAATGGAGATGGAGGGTGGTCTTATGTAACCGAAGATGAAGATGATATTTACCTATCAATCCAAAGGGGTAAAGTAGCGAAGTTCACGCTTGATGCACAAGGAAATCAAGTGTCATTTAGAAGAATGGAACCTGCAGGTTTGGATCCAGATGATGGATTATTTATTCATCCATTTGCAGTAGATCCAGTTTCTGAAAATACCATGTATTATCCACACAAACATGACTTATACGTATATAATAATATATCAAGTATACAAGAAACAGGAGAAAAAACCCCATTAACTTCGGGATGGAATAAAGTAACAGGTTTCGATATCGCCAGTAATAAAAAGATGGTATCTATACATGTTACTAAGGCAAACCCAGGAAATGTTGTCTATATCGGAACAGATGAAAGAGCCGTTTTTAAAGTGGAGAATCCAAATTCTAATAATCCTATAATTACGGAGCTTCCTTATAAAGATATAAATAATAAAACGGCTTATTATAGCGGTTTTACAATTGATATTGCTTCAAACCCCGATAATGGAAATGAGTTGATTTTTGTGAATTCTAACTATACATCAAGAAGCTTGTTTTACACCAGTGATGGAGGAACAACTGTAGCGAAAATAGGAGGAAACTTAGAGGAAAACATTGATGGATCAGGAAATGGACCATCAATGAGAAGTGCTGAGATTTTGACTTTTTCAAATGGGGAAAAAATGTATCTAGCAGGATCAAGTGTTGGTTTATTTGGAACAGCTCATTTAAATGGAGACAGTACTAAATGGTATAGAGTAAGTCCAGAGATTATTGGAAACACAATTATTGAAAGAATCGTTTACCGAAAAGAAGATGGACTTCTATTAATAGCGACCCATGGAAATGGAATCTACTACGCAAACGTAAATAGTGTCTCAGATTTACTTTCAAATGAAGAGGTAATTGTCGATAAAATTAATACCAATAGTCCTAAAATTAAAATTACAGAAAACCCAGTAAAGGGTCGAATATTGAAATTTGAATTGCTCGATAAGAATTCTATTGACCAAGAAGTAGCATTGTCATTTTATTCAGAAGCGGGACATCTAGTGAAAAATTTGAAAATATTTTTAAATTCTTCAAATTCTGTTGATTTGAGTAGTTTTAAGGATGGAGTGTATTTTATGAGAGTTCAAAGTGAAGATTTAAACGAAAGTGTAAGATTTGTTATTTATTAACGATTAGTATTTGATGTTTTTTTTTAGTAAATCACTTGTGTAATAAAATTTTATTACTACATTTGCCGAGTAGTGTAGTCTGATTTAGCGATTAGACATTTTAAAAGATTAAGTAAAAATTAAAGAAATGAGAAAAAGTTTATTACTAACTTTTTTAGGATTGATGGGAGTTTCCGCTTCAGCACAAGTAGTTGGAGTTGGACCTATTGCGATTCATTTAAGTACTGCTGCAGATACTTTTTACACAAACTTTCAAGTGAATGCGGGTGTTAAAGTTACGGGGCATACAGATGCAATCTATTGGGTAGATACAGTTCAAGGTGATTTGAATACGACTGTTACAGGAGTTACTCAAAATTCTGAATGGGATAGTGTTATTTTAAAGCTGTCTGACAATATGCAATTTGATCTTTCACCAGGAGCTAATGCAGCTTTACATCCAAAAGTAAGAGGTGGATTATTCATTGGAACAAGTACGGAATTATTGAATAATGATAATGGAACAGTACATGACTTTCCATACGGTCAACAATATCGTTATGAAGAACAATTCATTCCAGGAAGAACACATCTGTTTACAAATAGTACAAAAGATGCAAGAAGAAACTCTCTGAGAGTAAAGATGGATACAACTGATGCAAGAAATGTATACTCTATTCACTTTTGGGATAACAAAACTGAATCTTATGTGACAGGTTTTGTAACTGGAGCCACAAATACTGCTGGACAATCAGGAACGATGCCTCTTCACACGGCTGTACCAGCAGCCAATTCTGGAGATAGTATTAAATCTTATGGTGGTACAAACGATATTACTTCTTATAATGCAGCCGATGATTCATATCAGCACCACATTTATGAAGACGGTTTGAATTTTGGTGACGGAGATGCTGTACCGAATGAACTAATTGCAAGTTCTCCAACATTTGATTCACTATTGAATGTTGATGGACGTGGATACGCCATTAGATACGGATCAAATGCTGTATCTTATGATGCAAATGCAACTAAAGTGGTTGATTCTGTCTATTCAGTAGATGGTTTCTTTGATGGAAATGTTGTTGTAAATGTAGACCAAACAAGTGACATTAATGGACGTTTCAGTGCATGGCACATGATTGGTAACCCTTATCGTCAAGCATTAAATGTTCTTTCTTTCATTGATAATAATACCACAATTGATGACAATGACGGATTCTATGGAGATAGTTATTTATTTGCAGAAGGAACAGTTTCTATCTATACAGATATAGATAAGTCATCTGCAACTACATTTAATCCTGGATTTGTTGTAATCAACAAGTCAGGAGATATAGTAGGGATCAATGATCAATTTACGGGAGCGTCACCATCGCCTTCATTAGATTTATTACACACAAGTACCACAACTGATGTGACTGCTGCTGAATTAACAACAGTAGCGCCAGGGCAAGCTTTCTTTATCTGGCACAGAAAAGGAAATGCAAATGTTACTTTCCAAAACAGCATGAGAGTTGATGCTACAGACGAGGTATTAACAAAAGAAGCACAGGAAGATAAGTTAATGATTTATGTAGATGCTTATCAAGTTCATGAAAACGAAAAATTGAATGTAGGTGACTGGGGTCAGTTAGCGATCACAATTGACGATGAAGTAAACCCAAGAGGTTATAACTTGATCTCAAATGTTACAGATTTTGAAATGAAAGATGTAACACCAGATAGATCAGTAAACATCTATACACAAGATAACCATAAAGATCAACAAGGAACAGCGCTTAGAGTTGTTAGACATAATATGGTAAATAAACTAATCCCAATGGGATTTGATTCTAGAGATGGAGATGCAGAATATGTATTCCACTTGAGTAAAGATTTAAATAACGATAAATACGATGTGTATGTTGTAGATAGAGCCTTAAATGTTGAAGCTAAAATTTCAGATGACGAAATGTATCGCTTTAGAACATTTGAACGTTCTGCACAACAAAATAGATTCTTCTTGAAGTTTAAGCATAAAGAGGATGAGAGTATTTCTTATGAACCTGAAGTGTATTTCGATGGTCAAAATATCACTGTTGATATTGAATCTTTAAATGCAGAAATTCAAGAAATGAGTATCATTGATGTAACAGGTAGATTAATTAAAAGATTTGAGCCAGGAACATTCAAGATGTTTTCAACTCAAGTTACTCTAAAACCAGGTGTTTACTTTGTAAGAACAAAAGTAAACGATAGCTTACACAGTTCGAAAATCGTAAAAAACTAAATTAAAACAAGTCATGAAAAAGTTCATACTAACCCTTACATTCAGCTTGTTTAGTCTAGCTGGACTAGTGGCACAACCAATGCCAAACACAAATCCAAATAACAACCCAGAAGGAACTCTTGGTAACTCAACGCAAATGTCTATTTCGACAATGAGTATTGATCAAAACCAATGGTTGATGATTATGGGTGTTATGGTGATTGCTGCTACAGTGTTTTATGTAGCAAATAAGAAAAAAGGATATAATTCTTAATCACACATACACACTACACACACTTAGGCGGTTGATTTTTCAATCGCCTTTTTTTTGTTCATAATTGTTTGAATTTTCTTTTGCTTTTCTTTAAATTGCTTACCAAACTAATTTTATGGAGAAAACAAAAATCCCCTTTCATTTAGCACTTCTGCCATTCCTAGTTCTAATTGTTCTACTAGCTTTAAATGTATTTCTATTTGCAGACAATTCATCTTATGGCTACAACCAAATTGCACTTCTTTTAAGCGGACTTATAGTTGCTGGAATTGGTGTAAAATATGGTTTTAGCTGGAAAGAAATTCAAAATGGAATTGTAGAAAACATTTCAACTTCTATGAAGGCCATTTTAATATTACTATTTATTGGAGCTTTAGCAGGTACTTGGTTGATTAGTGGAATTGTTCCTGCTATGATATACTATGGTTTGGATCTTCTTTCTCCAGAGTTTTTTCTTTTTGCTTCTTGTATAATCTGTGCTTTAATCTCTTTATCAACTGGTAGCTCTTGGTCAACCATCGGTACTGTAGGGATAGCCTTATTAGCTATTGGTAAGGTATTAGGTTTTCCTGAAGGTTGGATTGCAGGAGCCGTAATTTCTGGTGCTTATTTTGGAGATAAAATGTCGCCACTTTCAGATACCACAAACTTAGCGCCAGCTATGGCAGGTACGGATCTATTTACGCATATTAGGTATATGCTCTATACCACACTCCCTTCCATTGGAATCAGTTTAATTATATTTTTGGTATATGGTTTTACTCAAGACTATTCTGGACAAGTGGAGGGACTAGAAGCTGTTCAAACGGCAATTACTCAAAATTTTAAAATCCATATCGGACTATTTATCATTCCATTGTTTACGATTGCTCTTATCATAAAAAAAGTAGATGCTTTATTAGCTTTGTTCCTTGGTTCACTAGCAGGAGGCGTCTCGGCAGTTTTTTTTCAGCCTGAACTCATGACTCGTTTGGCAAGTCATTCTACTAATGCCTTTTTAGCTCAGTATGAAATGATTGTTGAGTCAATGGCAAATGGAGTAAAAATCCCTTCTGAGAATAAAATAGTTGCCGAGTTATTATCCTCTTCAGGAATGGCAGGAATGCTCAATACGGTATGGCTCATACTGTCCGCCATGTTTTTTAGTGGAACACTAGAGGCAACAGGAATTCTGAAGCAAATAAGTGAGAAAATATTGAGTGTTGTAAAGTCAAGATTTGGTTTAGTCTTTTCTACTGTTTCGTCATGCGTATTCTTTAATATCACTGCTTCAGATCAATATTTAGCGATAATAGTACCTGGGAAAATGTTTTCAAAAGCTTATCAAGATAAAGGTTTAGCACCAGAAAATTTGAGTAGATCTCTTGAAGATAGCGGAACGGTAACCTCCGTATTAGTACCTTGGAATACCTGTGGGGCTGCACAAGCAAATATTCTAGGAGTAGCCACAATTTTGTATTTACCTTATTGTTTTTTCAATTGGATTTCTCCATTGATGACTTTAACATTTGCTTTATTCAAAATAAAAATTAGAGAACTAAAAGAAACCAAAAATGCCAAAGATAATTCCCTTTAAAGGAGTCCGTCCTCCTAGAAATATTGCTCCTTTATTACCTTCAAGATCATTTATTGATTATACAGATAAGGAAATCAAAAATAGAATAAAGGACAATCCATATTCTTTTTTGCAAATTATAGAACCTGATTATCTTTCTTCAATAGAAGAAAAATTAAAAGGAATTGATAAATATCACGCTATTCATGATGCCTATGAAGGATTTAAGAATAACGGGTTTCTGCTAAAAGAAGAAAATGAAGCTATTTATGTTTATAGACAAAGTTATGAAGGCTTTTCATTTACAGGTTTTATCTTAGGAGTGAGTGTGGAGGATTATGTAAACGATCATATCAAAAAACACGAGGCAACTATACCAAAACGAGAAGAGATATTTGCAAATTATTTAAACATTTGTGGATTCAATGCAGAACCTGTTTTAATGAGTTATGAGTCTAATAACGACTTAGACTTTATTCTAAATGAAACATGTGAGAAATTACCTATTTTAGATCATAACACTACCGATATGATTCGGCATGAACTATGGGTGATAGAGGATAAAGAGGTGATTACTCGTTTACAAAAATCATTTGAAAAGATTGATTCATTTTATATAGCCGATGGGCATCATCGTTCTTCTTCGTCTGCAAAGGTTTATCAGGACTTTCATCAGGGAGAAACACATCCCTCAGCTCATTATATGGCCTATGTAATCCCAGAGACCCAACTTTCAATCTTCTCTTATGATAGAATAATAGAAATGGAGGCCAACTTGATAGAGGAGGACTTTATTGCACAACTTCAAGAACATTTTTGGGTAACTATTGCAGATTCTCATCAAAAAGTATTGGATGATAACTGCATTCAAATGTACTGGGGAAAAACATGGTATATTCTTCGTTTGAAGTTAGAAAATTATACCATAGAACAATATGTAGACGAATTAGATTCTCAAATCTTGAGCAATACAATTTTGCGTCCTATTTTGGGAATTTATGACGTTAAGAACGATAAAAGAGTGAAATTTGTACCTGGAAATACAGATTTTAGAGAAATCGAAAAAAGAATCGGTTCTGATAACAGTAAATTGGCATTTTGTTTAAAACCTGTAAAAATAAACCAACTGAAAACAGTGGCAGATAAAGGTTTAATTATGCCTGCAAAAAGTACTTTTATCGAACCAAAATTACGATCAGGATTAGTGATTTATGAGTATTAAAGAATCGCATGCTATTAATCAATCAATAGCAAATATCAAAAAAGAAATTGGTGAGCAAGTCACTCTTGTTGCTGTTTCGAAAACCAAACCCTCTGAGGATATTATGATTGCTTATGAAGGCGGTCAAAGAGTTTTTGGAGAGAATAAGGTACAAGAATTAAGAGAAAAGCACGAGCAATTGCCAAAAGATATTCAATGGCATTTGATAGGTCATTTGCAAACAAATAAGGTGAAATATATTGCCCCTTTTGTTAGTTTAATTCATTCTTTGGATTCCGAAAAACTCGCTAAAGAAATACAGAAACGAGCAGTGACCAATGAACGAGTAATCGATTGTTTGATTCAAATTCACTTGGCAGAGAATGAACTGTCAAAACATGGATTTAGTTTCCAAGAAGCACAATATTTCTTCGAAAAATCGTTAGAGCATTATCCGAATATTCGAATCAAAGGAATGATGGCAATGGGCTCATTAACATCTAATGAAGAGGTCACCAAACAGGAATTTAGAAAAATGAATACTTTCTTTCGAGAAATGAGATCAAAATTCCCTCAATTAGAGATTTTATCTATGGGAATGAGTGGAGATTACCTGTTGGCTATTGAAGAAGGTTCCAATATGATAAGGGTAGGATCAACCATTTTTGGAGCAAGAAACTATAAGATATGAGAAGAATACTACTGTTGAGCTTTATTTTCTGCATTGTCGGAATTTCTACCGCTCAAAATAGACGAGACAAAGATAAAAAACGACAAATACACCGTGTAAAGAAAACGCAATTTGGAATTCGTTCTGGTTTAAACTATTCGATGACAACTGGTAATGATATCATCGGTAATGAATCGAGAATAGCTTACCATTTTGGTGCTTATGTTCAGTTTCCTTTATCAAAGAAGAATAAAGATTTACTGATTGAAACAGGACTTTTCTATTCCCACAAAGGTTGGAATTTAGGATTTATTGTTCCTGATAAAATGAACGAATATATGGGAGCCGTAACTGGTTTAAACAAGTTAGACTACGGTCAGTCTTCTGCTAAGATGGAGTTTTTGGATATCCCAATCATTCTTAAAGATAATCAATCTGAGAAATTTGTACCATTTGGAGGACTGGAATTCTCCACTTTATTGAAAACCGATTTTGAATATGGTTATAAATATGTAGGAGAAGACGGGAAAGAAGTTTTTAAAACAGAAAGAACGCAACCCAAAGATAATCTTCAAACATTATTTATAGGAGTTATTATGGGAATGGAATACCATGTGAACCATTTTCTAAATCTTAATGCCTCTTTTAATTACCCACTTACAAACTTAGATAACAAGGGATTTTCAGATATTAAAATCTTAAATATTAAACTGGCAGTAGGTTTCACTTTCTAGTGAAAAAATCCATTTTCGGAAACTAATTTGTTACTTCCTTTGAGAATCTCGAATTTTACTTTATTAAATCCCCAAAATAACTTTATTTTGTAAGAATATTTTTGGGGATTTTTTTGTCTCCAATTTAAAGCGAATGTATGAACAACAATGATGTTCTCAAAAGACTGAGATATACCTTTAATTTTAGTGATCAGCAAATGATTTCTTTGTTTGAAGAAGCGGGTAAAACCGTGAATAGATCCGAAGTGTCAAATTGGTTAAAACCAGAAAAAGATGAGGAGTTTAAAATGCTTTATGATAAGGATTTGGCTTATTTCTTAAACGGATTTATTATGCTCAAAAGAGGGAAAGACCCGAATAGAGAAATGAAAGCAGAGTCCAAAATGAACAATAATTTAGTACTCAGAAAACTAAAGATTGCTTTAAATTATAAAGATACAGACATGTTGGAGGTATTAGATTTAGCAGATTTTAGAATGGGTAAAGGAGAACTCAATAACTTTTTTAGAGCACCGAGTCATCCCAAATTCATGAAATGTAAAGATCAAATTTTGAGAAACTTTTTAATGGGACTTCAGCTAAAACATCGACCAAAAGAACAGAACTAAAAGAACATGAGAGAAATTATAGAAAGAGCTTGGGATAACAGAGCATTACTCCAAGAAGAAGACGTACAAAATACCATCAGAGAAGTTGTAGAACAACTGGATAAAGGGCTTTTGAGAATTGCAGAACTAACAAATGATGGTTGGCAAGTGAATGAATGGGTGAAAAAGGCGGTGGTTATGTATTTTCCAATCCAAAAGATGGAGACGATAGAAGTAGAGCCTTTTGAATTTCATGATAAAATTCCTTTGAAAAAGAACTATGCCGAGCTTGGTGTGCGTGTGGTTCCTCATGCAATTGCACGTCATGGAGCATTTCTTGCCAAGGGAGTAATTATGATGCCTTCTTATGTAAATATTGGAGCTTACGTGGATTCTGGAACCATGGTGGATACATGGGCAACGGTAGGATCTTGTGCTCAAATAGGAAAAAATGTTCACCTTAGTGGCGGTGTAGGAATAGGAGGTGTATTAGAACCACTTCAAGCAGCTCCTGTAATTATAGAAGACGATGCTTTTATAGGATCAAGATCTATAGTGGTAGAAGGAGTTAGAATAGGAAAAGAAGCCGTTTTAGGGGCTAATGTAGTCTTAACCGCAAGTACCAAAATTATTGATGTTTCTGGAGACGAGCCAAAAGAGTATAAAGGGATCGTTCCTCCAAGATCAGTGGTTATTCCTGGTTCTTATACCAAGAAATTTCCTGCGGGAGAATTTCAAGTTCCTTGCGCATTGATTATCGGGCAAAGAAAAGAAAGTACCGATAAAAAAACCAGCCTTAATGATGCATTAAGAGATTATTCTGTTTCTGTTTAAAAAAAAATATCCAAATGATACAAAGAGTACAATCTGTTTACCTTTTGATGTCCATCTTTATGACATCACTTTTTGTTTTTGTTTTCCCTTACGCTAATTTAGTAGATGGAGGAAAAGCTTTTGCTCATGGAGATTATCTAATATTTGGAGCTCCTTTATTGAGTATGTTGGTGAGCTTAATAACAATTTTATTGTTCAAAAATCGTAAATTACAAATCAACCTTTGTAGTGTAAATCAAGTAATGGTTTTACTTTCTTTTGGAGGATTGGCATACGGTTTTGATAAAATAGGAGATCAATACGAAGGATTAGGTTTTGGAGTTTATGCCATTGCACTTTCCTTTATCCTGATCACTTTTGCAAAGAAAAATATTAAAAAGGACAAAGAATTAGTAGATTCTGTTGATCGAATTCGATAAATAACAACACATTATTTTGGCAAAAAAGAACACCCAAAAGACTCCTAAGGTTACGCCTTTGATGAAACAATACAATCAAATAAAGGCTAAATACCCCGATGCAGTATTGCTTTTTAGAGTTGGAGATTTTTACGAAACCTTTGGTAAAGATGCTATAGAGGCTTCTAAAATTTTAGGAATTGTACTCACCAAAAGATCCAATGGAGGTTCTAATGAAGAATTGGCAGGTTTTCCTCATCATTCACTCAATACCTATCTTCCTAAACTGGTAAGAGCAGGAAAGCGTGTGGCAATATGTGAACAACTTGAAGATCCTAAAAAGACCAAAAAAATTGTAAAAAGAGGCGTTACAGAACTTGTTACTCCAGGTGTTTCCTATAACGATCAAACCTATGATGCTAAAAATAATAACTATTTGGCATCTATTCATTTTTCGAAAGATCAAGCAGGGATTTCTTTTTTGGATATTAGTACTGGGGAGTTCTATGCTTCAGAGGGTTCATTAGAATATATTGATAAACTGGTGCAAAGTTTTCAACCCTCTGAGATCGTTTACCAAAAACAGTATAAGGAAACTTTTGAACATCTTCTTAAAGATCAATTTTATTCCTATAGAATGGAGGATTGGGCATTCACCTACGATTATGCCATTGATAAGTTACGTGCTCATTTTGGAATAAATTCTCTTAAAGGTTTTGGATTAGAAAAACAAAATCTGGCAATTACTGCAGCTGGAGCGATTCTACATTATTTAGAAGAAACCCAGCATCAAAAAAGTAAACATATCCAGAATATTCAAAGGATAGATTCCGATGATTTTCTTTGGATGGATCGTTTTACCATTAGAAATCTAGAGCTTTTTCATTCCCACAATCCCGATGCCATTACCTTAATTGATATTTTGGATCAATGTAAAGGTGTTATGGGGTCTAGGATGCTCAAGCGTTGGTTAGCATTTCCTTTAAAAGAAAAAACTGCCATAGAAAATAGACAAGAAGTTGTCGATTATTTTTTAGGGGATTTGGAAGTAAAAGAACAAGTTTGCCATAGTATACAGCAAATAGGGGATATAGAAAGATTGGCTTCTAAAATATCCACGGCAAGGATTTCGCCAAGAGAAATTATTTTGCTAAAAAACTCATTGAAACAAATGAGTCCCATTAAAACTCTTGCTGAAAATTCTACCAGTGATGCACTTAAAAAGCGTGCTTCAAACATACATTCTTGTGAAAAACTGATATCGGAAATCGAGCAGAAAATTGTGGAGGATGCTCCCGTAATGCTTGGTAAAGGTGTTGTTATTCAGCCAGGAGTTCATCCAGAATTAGATGAATATCGTCAAATTGCTGAAAATGCTCAAGAACATCTCAATCAAATATGCGAAAGAGAAGCCGAACGCACTCAAATAGCAAAATTAAAGATTGGTTATAATAATGTATTTGGATATTATCTAGAAGTAAGAAATACGCATAAAGCAAAAGTTCCTGAAGAATGGATTAGAAAACAGACTTTGGTTTCTGCTGAGCGTTATATTACGGAAGAACTCAAAGAGTTGGAGGCGAAGATTTTGGCTTCTCAAGCCAAAATTGAAGAGTTAGAAAAACAACTTTTTGATCAAGTATTGGTGTTTCTCTCCACTTATATTGATATTATCCAAAGAAATGCTTTAGCGATAGCTGAAATAGATGTTTTACTTTGTTTTGCAGATTTGGCTTCGCAAAACGAATATCAAAAGCCTAAAATTTCTGAGGAATATCATATCGATATTAAAGAAGGACGCCACCCGGTAATTGAAAAACATCTTCCTTTGGGAGAAACATATATCTCAAATAGTATTTTCTTGGATAGAGAAGAGCAGCAAATAATAATGATTACAGGACCAAATATGTCAGGTAAATCGGCATTATTGCGCCAAACAGCTCTTATAGTCCTAATGGCTCAAATAGGTTGTTTTGTACCCGCAGAATCTGCCGAAATAGGAGTGGTGGACAAAATTTTCACAAGAGTTGGAGCTTCTGATAATATTTCTCATGGAGAATCTACTTTTATGGTAGAAATGAATGAAACGGCTTCTATTTTGAATAATCTATCGGATAGAAGTTTAGTGCTTCTAGATGAAATAGGAAGAGGAACTTCTACTTATGATGGAATCTCTATTGCTTGGGCAATTGCGGAGTACCTTCATAAGCATTCCTCAAAGGCCAAAACACTTTTTGCAACGCATTACCATGAGTTAAACGAAATGAGTGAGCAGTTCGCAAGAATCAAAAATTACAATGTTGCGGTAAAAGAAGCAGATCAAAAAATTGTCTTTATCCGAAAACTAAAACCTGGAGGAAGTGAACACAGTTTTGGAATTCATGTAGCAAAGATGGCAGGAATGCCAAAATCTTTAATCAAAAGAGCCAATACGATATTGGCAGAACTAGAATCTTCGAGATCTAAAGAGGCAAACAAATCTTTATTATCCAATAATCAAAAAATGGAAAATGGGGTACAATTAAGCTTTTTTCAACTTGACGATCCCAGTTTGATGAACATTAAGGAGGAATTGGAAAATATTGACATTAATTCACTTACCCCCATTGAAGCCTTAATGAAACTCAATCAAATTAAAAAAATGATAGGTATGGATTGATTTTATTGAATTTTTCAATAGAATTTTGCAAAAACTATCTTATATTTGCAACCGCTCAATGAGAGTTGAGCGATTTGAAATAAGGATGCCTTGGTGGTGGAATTGGTAGACACGCAGGACTTAAAATCCTGTGACCATCGTGGTCGTACGGGTTCAAGTCCCGTCCAAGGTACAATAAAAAAACATTTGCAACGGCAAATGCCTGAGTGGTGGAATTGGTAGACACGCAGGACTTAAAATCCTGTGACCATCGTGGTCGTACGGGTTCAAGTCCCGTCTCAGGTACAACCCCAAGAACCTATACAAAGCGTATAGGTTCTTTTTTTGTGTCTAAAAACCACCAAAACAAGCTATTTAGTGCGTTTTAAAGGGTTTTTTGCGATATTTCATAAATCTAAAAGCTTGCCTAATGTTGCTATTTTAGAACTTTTAGAACTTTTTTTGTTACTATTTTGGTTACTAAAGTGATTTATACTATAAATTTGACCAAACTAAACTGCAACGCTATGTTTTATTTATTAACGAAAAAGAAAGCGAAATCAAGCATAAGTATTCGTAAGAGTATTAATAAGCAAAGATTCGTTTATTCAACTGGTATTTCCATTCAAGTAGACGAGTGGAATCCCGAAAGCTTCCGACCATTTCGCCAAAGAGGGAGAAATGACTTGGCGATTATTTCAAGAAAATTGGACGAAATGGAACATGCTATTGAAGATTTCATTTACCATGCTGAAATTGACAAAAAGAAAATAACCATACAAGATTTAAAGAGTCATTTAGATATTCAGTTTAAAAACAAACGATCCAAAACAGCAGATTTAAGATTTTACGACTTTGTCCAAGAATTTTTGATAGATGCTCCCAAAACTATAAATCCAAACACAAAACAAATCTATTCGGAAAATTTGATCAAGAAGTTCAAGCAGACAGCAAATAGAGTGAGTGAATTTGAGCGAGATTATAAGAGAAAGGTTCTGTTAAGTGATTTTGATATGGATACCTACAATGATCTGTACGCTTATTGGAGCCAAGACCAAGAGTATATGTATAATACTATTGGGGGATTTTTGAAAATTTGTAAACAACTATTAGGAATAGCAGATAAACATTATAAATACAAAGTTCATGTAGATTACAAGACAAAAGAGTTTACTTCAATGGAAGAGACTGCAGAAGCTATTGTGTTAAGTGAAGAGGAAATTGACATCGTTGCAAAATTGGATTTATCAAACGAACCCCACTTAATGAATTATCAAGGTTGGCTAATTATCGGTTTATGGACTGGTTTACGGGTGCAAGATTTATTGACCATTAATCTATCAGCAGAAGACAAGTATATTGAAGTATCTCCGCAGAAAACTAAGCATCATGATATATCTGTTGTAATACCTATACACCATCATATTAAAGCCTATTTGGAAGAACACGGAATGCCTAAAGTGGTATCGTCCCAAAAATTCAACAAATACATAAAGCAGATTTGCAAAATTGCTGGATTTACTGAGGAAATAAAAGGATCAAAAAAAATAGAAGTATCAAAAGGTGTTTGGCGTAAAAAGAAAGGATTTTATCCAAAATACGAACTTGTAACGTCTCACACCTGCAGAAGGTCATTTGCGACTAATATGTACTTGATGAATTTCCCTACCCTATCCATTATGAAAATTACGGGGCATACAACGGAGAAGAATTTTCTAAAATACATTAAAGTAACTCCAAAAGAACACGCAGAAAAATTGATGAAGCATTGGGAGTCTTACTATCAAAATAAATTCGACGATAATGTAGAAAATGAGTGATGTTTGATGATATTGTAAAAAAGCGACCCGAAAGCCGCTTTAAATGAGTTTTCAACGGAATAATCCTTGTTGAGAAATGAATTTATTCATTTCTCAATACAGTAAGACATGTTAAATAACTCTTCAAAAGTACAAAAAAATAGCTGAAGGTAAAAAAATAAGTAAACACTTAATAATATTTCCTTTTTTCTTTGTCATATATAAGTATATGATTATATTTGTGGTGTAATCATTTAAAACTAAACAACGATGACAACTTTACAACAACAAATCAACGAACTAAAAGCAGGAAGAACCTTGAAGCAACTTAAAGCAGAAGACAAGAAAACTTATTACAAAGTTCAAGGCTTATCTTCAAAGCTTTCAGAACAAAGAGCATTCGAAAAAGGTAATTTCATTAATAAAGAGCATTTAGTGGAGCTCAAGGGGCTTATTATTTGGCTAATGAAGAACAAGACCAATTACAAGGGATTTTTAAACCTAAAAGAAGCGATGACTTCTTTATTGAATAGGGTGGAAAATGAAAAAATCGTTTTCATAACAACTAAAGGAATCAAAGGAATAATTTCACGTTTAGCAATTTCGGAAGGACTTCAAAATACCGAAGATAATTTAAGAAAATACCACGATTTAGACCCAACAAAAGGATCTTATGATAGCCCTATTTTAGCAGATTTTCAACAACATAGGCTAGATGCTTTGATGTAGAGTAAAAGAATAAGTAAATAACAACATAAAACAAATAACATGAAAAACCTATTAGGAATATACAACCCAAAATTTACAAGCCCAAAATACTACTCATTTAAAGGAAGTAGGAAAGAAGTGTTAGAGCACTTGAGGCAAGAAGCTAAGAGAAAGCGTAGGGATAGCCGTTTAACGAAAGGTTTACCCGACAATGTTCATAGCATTGATGAAAATTTGCATCAAGCAAAATTAGTCACTATTGCTTCTTTTAAGATTAATGAAATGGGCTTAGAACAGTTGTTGGACCTTCTTAACCAACATGGCGAGCTAAAGTATGCCGTGGAGGAAATAGCAGTAGAGACAACCACTACCATTAAGGAGGTAAAGAAAGCACTTAATATTACGGATACGGATATTGCTTCATATTTTGGCTATTCCTCACTAGCATCGTACGCAAATGCTTCTAGGAAGAAATTCATAGAAAAAGGTATTATTCATATATTTGATAAAATAAATAACCAAAATGGCTAAAAATAAAGAATGGAGTGAAGTAGAGATAAACTATTTGCGTGAAAATTACGGAGAAACACCATTTTCTGAACTAAAAAAAGAGTTCGACAGATCGGATAATTCAATTCGACTAAAAGCTAAAGAGCTCGGTCTCACCAAGCGAAAAAATCAAGCTTGGACTAAAGAGGAATTAGAGTTTTTGAAATCTGATATGCCAATTTCGGAAATAGCAAGAAGAACTGGTAGAACATATTCAGCAGTAAATAAAAAACGTAATTTAATTAAAAAAAGAACCAAGCTTGAAAACTCTAAAAACCTAGATAAATACTTTGATTTTAGTCATATTGATGATGACATACCTATCCTTGATAGAAGTTCAAAATCATCTCAACATTTAGCTTTGCTATCAAATTTAGCAATAGGGCAAAGCTACCAGTATCCGACAGATGAACACCCAACAGTTAGGAATCAAATTAATTCATTTCCAAGCGGAAAATTTATAACCAAAAAATGGTCGGATAACACAAGAAGAGTATGGAGGGTTAAATGATCTACATATTAATCATACCTACACTACTAACTTTGACTTTCTATATCATTTGGGAAGTCAAAGCTTCTAAATCTGTAAGGCATAAAACTCTTCTTGGCTTAGAAGTTCCTATTATTGGTCAAATCGACCAATATGAAAATAATTTTTCCTTAAAAACAATAGGCGAACACGTGTATATTTTACACGATATCGAGGTAGTTGGAAAGATTTCATGGAAAGACTCCAAAAGGGTTAGGGAAGCCTTAAAACAGGGTAATACCCTTAGCATTTACAAAGATGAAATACTAAATAGTCCTTTTGTTCATATTCGTGTTTGGTTGGATAGAAAAAAGGATATTGACCTTATTTTGCATCCCTTATCGTAATGACTTTATCCAATGAAATTTCGACTATCTCCATTAAGGAGACCGAAGACGCACAAAATGGGATTTTATCGTTCATCTTTAGAAAAAACTGAGTATTTGAAGAGAAAGGATGTGTTTTTGAGTATTTCAATAAAGCGTTTGAAATATGCTTCTTCACAATCTCTAATTGCTTTGATAGATTTAATCCATAGAGCTTGGTACCGTTCTCCATTTTCATTAAATTGAGCATAAAGTGATTGTGAGCTCCATGTTTATCTGTACTGTACGTACTGTATGCATTACGAATGAAAAGCTCGTAACTCATCGAGAGTTTATACATTTCCGCATCCTTCATAATTCGGTATTTAGATCATTAGTTGGCATCTTACTTATATCTAGTTTTGTAATAGATTTTGACAAAGGGGATATTAATCCAAAACTTATTCTTTTTATATATTTAAATAAAACCGAATAAGAAACTTCAACAGTAACTGTGTTAACTGCTGTAATACCATCATTTAGTTTAATGGTTTTTTCAATTTCATCAAAATTCCTACCGAAATTTTTACTAATAAATAAAGCTTGGCAAGTGATAGAACTATTGCTGTGGTCATAGTTTGACTCATCGTGCCCGATTAATCCCAAAAAGTGATATTTAGAATAGTCAACACCTTTATCTGCACAAATTTTCTTTAGTTCATTTGGAAACTGGTCTACTTCAATAAAACCTTGAAAATCTCCATATTTCACATTAACTAAGTCTTTGATGCAGTTTAAATTAAATTTACGATTGTCCATATTTCAGTTCTTTTTATGCTTGTTAGCAATGTCTTTAGCATGATTTATTGCGAACTTGTACTTAGTGCCTTGAATTGCATCAATAGGCTCAATCTTAGCTTTTGCAATTCGTCTTTCAACCGCACTAATTTCCTCTATGGTAGGGTATAATTGGTCATCTTCTGGGCTTAAAAAAGCGATAACTTCCTCCATGTTTGTTAAGTTGTTAATTTGTTCTTGTCTCATAATATAGTTGTTTATAAATTATTTATCACTCAGTAATATCAGCCGATATCTGAACAGATTTACCAGTCAAATCAATATCTTTCTTGGTCACTAAAACCTCACCATTAAATTCGATTCGCATTTCATTTATTGCAACAGGATAGAAAAGAGTATCACCATTTATTATAATAGGATGACCTGTTGCAGTTTTAGCACTATTTCCTCTTATATTAAAAGTGTACTGACCTTCCTCCTTAACTGTAAATTTAGTTACAACATCATCAAATTCATATTCTTTTGTTTCTTCGTTCTTGGTCTTCTCTAAAACAACGGTTTTTGTTTTATAAAACCCTTTATCGTCAATAAATGTCATTGTAATATCACCCCATCCTTTGGCGTAAAATTTCAACTCTCCTTCTCCGATTTCTTTACTGCAAGAAATGAATAAAATGGGTAGTAATAGTAGTGTAAGTAGTTTTTTCATAGATGGATTTATTTTGTGTACATTTCAGTAGTAGCTAGCAGCAGTTCTGAGAACTTATAAATATCTTCTATTGAATCAATATCATGTTTAATTTCCTTCTTGTCTTCATCAAACAAACCAATACGCTTCCTTTCTCCTTCTACATATAGTCGGCAAATAGGCTTTCTATTATTGTCCTCAAAAAGAATTCCAAAATAAGACTGAGTATCTCGATGAGCTATTTGGTTTGATGATATTTTTTGTCTAAGTATTGCTTTTACTATTTGAAAGCCTTCAAGCTCTTCTTCAGTGGTGTTTATTTTACTATCTTCAATAGATATTTCTTCTTCCTTCTCTGCTTGTGTTGATAAAGCTTTATGAAGTCTGTTATTTATAGTGTCATTAATAGATGATTTTATTGCTGATGCTAAATATTCTTTAAAGTTTTCAAGCCTATTACTGTTTAGTTTCCCATCAAAAAATCGTTTTACAAGAATTTTTGTTAATTCATCTGATGGACTTTCCAGTTCTTTTTCAAATTCAACCCTAAGAGCTTTAATGTACTTTAACGAACTTGCTGAATTTAAGATATCGTTTTGATTATAGTTTTCTTTCTGAAACTTAATCAATTGTTTTACGTTATTGTCTTTTAATTTATCTAGGTTGATTTCTAAAAATGGCTTAGAATCCATTATGTTAGACTTTTCTAAGTCAGTGTAAAATTCATACTTAACTCCATTTGTTAGAATTGCAAACCTTGATTTAGTAACATTGAAATACCTATGTAATTGTGAGGCGTGAGAGTCTAGTTTCTCTTTCCAATGCTTGCACTCAATTATTATTATTGGTTGTCCATCTTTCATGATGGCATAATCAACCTTTTCGCCTTTTTTTGTTCCTAAATCTGCTGTAAACTCAGGCACGACCTCAATAGGATTAAAGATATCATAACCTAAAATTTGAAGAAAAGGCATTACGAATGCGTTTTTAGTTGCTTCTTCCGTTGTAATCTGTGCCTTTAAGTTGTCAACCCTTTCGTGAAGGTTGTTTAGTTTTTGTTTTAGTTCCATAATTATAATTTATTCGTTATTTATTGTCATCAAGCATTATTATCAGTATGTCCGCTTAATAACTTTAAAAATCTGTTTCACTTTGTTCAGCTCTAGTTCAAAATCTGAATATTCTGGAGACTTATTTCTGCTGTGGCACGTAATAGTACCTTTATCTTTATTAAGGTGGGTGATATCTTTATGAAAGATTCCTTGTTCGCAAATGATGATCCATCCATAATCGGATGAATTAAACCCATCTATCCAATGATGTTTGCCTAGCTCTCGACCAAGAACCATTGCACCATCAGGAGTGTCATTTAGCATTCCACCATTCATACTATCACCTTTAACTGTAAAGCCTAAATAGTTCCCTTTTCCAAACCTTTCTACTACAAAACCAATCTCTTCAAATTCTACTGGTTCTAATCCTTGTTCCAATGTTTCTAAATATGATGCGTGTGCGGAAAATGGTATAAGATTCACTTTTAATAAAAACCTGCCATTATCTAATTCCTTGAATTTATTTCCGTGATTGTTTGTTAAGTCAGTGTTCGTTTGTTGTTCGTGTTTTTGTTCATTTAATATCTGCTTTAATAATAATAAAGCATTTTTAGAAATAGAACGCGTTCCGTTTTCCCAATATTGAATACTCCTTGCACCGACACCAAGCCGCTCACCAAACTCAATCTGAGTGAGATTCATATCCTCTCTATGTTTTTTTATTTCCTTTGCATTCATAATCAGTTAGTTGTGGTTTTCACGAACAAAAACACGCAAAAATGTTCAATAATACTATTGTGTTACGAACAAATGTTCGTATATTTGTATCAAATACTAAACAACACAACAATGATACTACAAAATCCTACAACAACAAAAGAACTTACTACAGAAATAGTACAAGTTATTATAAGAGAAATCACAGAGTGGACTTTAGATAAGTTGATAACTGAAAGAGACTTAGATGAATCAAAAAGCGGGTTTTTCTTTGAAAAAGAATATTTAATCGAGCTTGAAGATTTTAGTTGCGAAGCTTCATTTGAAGTAGAGTTCACGGCAGATGATTACAAGTTATCTGATATTGAATTAAGATGGCACGAAAACGAAAATTGCGAAGCATTATCATTGAGCAATTCAAACAAAATAAAGTTACAAAATCAACTTAAAGAAGCAGTTTAATAGTAGCCAACCCTTGGAGGCCTAGTTGAGAGGCTAGGCTTCCTTTTTAAAAAACTAAAACAAACGTTATGGAGTTCACACAAAGACTAAAACAATACGAAACTGATTTTATTGAAACTAGCATCATCATCAGTAAAACAGAAGCCGAATTTAAAATGAAATCCCAAGAGTGGAAATCATCTGATGAAGCAGAAGGAGTTCAATATAAGCTAGAGTATCTACGAGATTTTGCCAGCCATTTAGAGTCGGCAATCATAGAGTTAAAATCTTTTCTACACAACAACTAAAAAACAACTAAATCATGTCAAAAAAAGAAAATATAACAATAAGCTATAAAGCATTTGATAAAGGTTATAAATGCCGAGATTATCAATTTGAAGAAGGTAAAACTCATGAAGTAGAAGGGGAAGTAATTCCTTGTGAAAACGGATTTCACGCTTGTGAAAATCCATTTGATGTATCTAACTATTACGGATTTAACAATAGTAATTACGCTGTTGTTGAACAGACTGGAATAGTTAAGAAAGAAGGCGACAAAACAGTTTCGTCTAAGTTAAGAATAAAAGCAAAACTTAGCTTGTTAGATTTTATAAAAATTAAAGTTCAATGGGCTAAAGACAACTTTTCCACTACTACTGGGTATAAAGCTCACGCCACTACTACTGGGGATTACGCTCACGCCACTACTACTGGGGATTACGCTCACGCCACTACTACTGGGGATGAAGCTCACGCCACTACTACTGGGGATGAAGCTCACGCCACTACTACTGGGGATGAGGCTATTGCATCAGCCTTAGGTGTTAAATCTAAAGCGATGGCAAAAAACGGTTGGATTGTGGTTGCAGATTGGCGATATATCAATCATAAATGGACTATAAACAACATTCATTCAGTCAAAGTAGGCGGTGAAATACTCGAAGTACAAATCAAGCCAAATACATTTTACTGGTTTGAAGATGGACAATTAAAATCAAGCGAAAATGAAAATTAATATAGATCAAGCTATACCAAGAGAGATAGCGTACACGCTAAGGGATCTTTTGACTACAAAAGATCGGGAAATCATAGCAAAAGAGTTTGAGGTAAGTGTTCCAACAATCAACATCTTATTGCGAGGTGTTGATGGAAAAAGAAAAGTTCGCGCCTATCATTTGGGCCTTGTGCAAGCTTTGATAGAGAAAGCTACAACGAACGCTGAAACTCTTGAAATCAGAGGTCGTAAGTATAAAAATTATCTCAAAAAAACAAAGGTATGTTAGAAAAGCTTACACCAAAAGAAATTGAAGTTTCACGATTAATCACAAAGGGTTTGCCTGAAAAACAAATTTGTGACAAGCTTGGGCAAAAAGCGAGTACCACTCATGTACACGCAAGAAATATCCGTAAAAAAATAGGCGGATACACAAAAGCCGACATTGTGAGATTCATCGCTATGGAGTTTATGAGCGAGGAAAACAAAGCAAAATTCAAGGAGTTTTTAAAAACTGGATTCTTACCAATAATATTCTTGATGATAGTTATCTCAACAATGTTCACGGAGATAGACCCTTTGCGAGTAAGAAGAAGCAGTAGAAGAGGAAGAAAACAAGAAACAGAACTTGTTATCAATGCTTAACGAACTATTTGAAGAATATCGCAAAAACCCTTTAAAAATGGGATTAAAAGCCTTGATGGTATCGATAGGCTATTTACTAATATTTCTATCCTTAAACTGGATAGGCGGACTGATTGAAAGACTTTAAAATGGAAATACTACAAGCAAGCGAAGAGAGAGAGCTTTTTAAAAGGCTACTAGATAGTCAAAAAGAGTGGATGGAAACTTTATCTAAGGAGTTGAACACTCTCAAAGAGGACACACAAGTTTTAAAAAGCATTCTATCCAAACAAGGCGAAACAAAAGAGTATTCACCTATTTCTTTAGCCAAAAAACTCGGAGTAACACCTTATACAGTAAATAGGTGGATAAGAGATGATGATATTTTTTTTAAAGTAAACCAAGTAAACGACACTATGGAGGTAACGGAAGTGAACAAGAAGAGTAAACCTTACCGCATAACCATATACCAAACTATTAATCATAAAAACTAAAATTACACAACGTTATGAATGAACTGAAACTACCACAAATATCAACTATTCAAGAGCTTCAAGAGTGGGAACAAAAGCAACATGAAACTGTTAATAAAAACCCTTTTATTGAAATTTCGGATACAAAAAGCCTTCAAGAAGCAAAGAAGAGAAGAACCGCATTAAGGACAGCGAGAACAGAAGTAGAAAAAGGCGATAAGGTTATTGCTAAAAAAATAAATGAATTCCGCAAAGGGGTTATTGCTTTCAAGGATAGTTTGATAGAAATAACAAAGCCACACGAAGCCAAACAACAAGAAGAAATCAATCGTTATGAAAAATTAAAACTAAAAGAGAAAGAGGAAAAGCTTAGAAAAGAGAAAGAAAGAGTTGATTTAATTAGAAATGAAATTGAATCAATTAAAATAAAAGTTGGTGAAGCTATTTCAAAATTATCATTCGGAGAAGTTTTAACTATTTCTGATTATTTCGTTTCAGATTTTGATTTTCAAGAGTTTAGTCCTTCATTATTAATTCTTAAAGAATCCCTTGAGAATGAATACAAAAACAAAATCACTCAACTTCAAGAGGAAGAAAATAGAAAGCTGGAAGCGGAGAAATTAAAACAAGAACGAGCGGAGTTTGAGGAGCAAAAAAAATTACAACTTGAAAAAGAGCGACGACTTAGAGTATTAGAAGAGGAGAGACAGCGAATTGAAAATGAAAAAATAGCGAAAGAAAAAAAAGCAATAGAGGAGGAAAAACGAAAGATTCAACTTGAAAAAGAGCGTTTAGAGAGCATTCGTTTAGCCAAAGAAAAAGCTGAAAAACTCGCCAAGGAAAGAGCTAGAAAAGAAAAAGAAGAGCAAGAGATTAAAGAGAGACTCAAAAAATTAATGCCCGAAAAAGAAAAAATACAAGAAGCCATTAACTCTATCAACATGGAGGGGCTAATCCTTCAAGATAGGGTTTTAAAAGCTTTTTACACTGAGTTAACAGAAAGTATCGAATCTTTAAAAGAACACTATTCTAAAGCATTAATTAACCTAAACTAAAACAACGTTATGAGCAACACAAACACAAACAAATTAGCATTAAAAGAAGCGTTTTCAAATGAAACGCTAAAAAAGAAATTTCAAGAGGTATTGGGGCAAAAATCGGCAGGTTTTATTGCGTCTGTACTTACCCTAACAAGCAATAACAAGTTATTAGCAACAGCGGATAAGAACTCAATCATAAGTTCAGCAATGGTTGCTGCAACTTTGGATTTGCCTATCAACCCGAATCTCGGATTTGCATACATAGTACCTTATGGAAAGCAAGCACAATTTCAATTGGGTTACAAAGGATTCATTCAGTTGGCTCAAAGGTCTGGAAAATTCAAAACAATAAATGTAACAGCTGTAAAAGAAGGTGAGTTGCAAATGGTGGACTACCTAACTGGTGAATACTCATTCAAATGGGAACAAAATTTCTCGGAGCGAAACAAAGCTAAAACTATTGGTTATGTAGCTTATTTCGAATTAATCAACGGATTTTCAAAGTCCCTTTTCATGAGTTTGGAAGATGTGGAAAACCACGCTTTAAAGTACTCGCAATCTTTCAAAAAAGGTGACGGAGTTTGGAAAGATAACTTTGAAGCCATGGCATCCAAGACGGTATTAAAACTTCTACTTTCAAAGTATGCTCCAATGAGCATTGAGATGGAGAAAGCTATGGTAACTGATCAAGCGGTTGTTAATGATTTGGACGGAAATGTTGATTACCCAGACAATACGGAAGAAGTAGAAGCAACTATTATCGAAAACGTGGAGGACGTAATTGCAAACGCTAAATCAAAAGAGGATTTAGATGCTATATGGTCAAGTCTTTCAGAAGAAGAACAAGCAGAGAATAGCGAGATATTCAATGCTAAACTAAAAGAGATAAAGTAATGGACTTTTCAAACTACAAATTCAGATCACACATGGTTGGGAAAATAATTTCCGTACCTAAACCATTGACCGCAAATCAAGTCAAAATTCTTGAAAAGTTAAAAAAATTAAGAGCTTCGGGAGACGGAAAAGCGTTGACCACAAAGCAAAAAGAAACACTTATTGAACTACAATTCAAAGAGATTAAAAGCCGAAAATACAAACTATCTGATGGTCAGAAAACCATCTTATCAGAACTTGTATATGCGGAGAAATTTGGAAGGTCAAAAGTTTTGTATGCCGATGCTTTAACAAAAGGAATTGAGCAAGAAAAAGAGTCAAGGGATTTACTTTCAAAAGTGGTGCAGAAATATTTGATTTATTCGACCGAAAGAAAGACAAATGATTGGGTTACTGGAGCCATTGACATCAAACCAGTGAACGATGTAATTATAGACTTAAAAACCGCCTATTCGTGGCAGTCTTTCACAAAGATACTCCAAGACAAGCCAAATGAAATTTATCTAAGACAATTAGATAGTTATATGGATTTATGGGGTTTAAAAGATTCGTTATTGGTTCATACTTTAGTTAATACACCTTTCGAAATTATCGAGAAAGAAATAAGAAGTGCAGATTATCGAATGAACCTTTTGAACATGGAAGGTAATGTAAGAGATGAAGCCATTCCCGAGGTCAAAAAAATTATCTACAACCATATTTTTGATGAAAAAGGATTGAATGCTTTTTGTGAATATTCATCACAAGCCGAAAAAACATGGTTTGACGACTTCAAAGAGATTCCCGAAAGTCAAAGAGTACACATGATCGCACACCCTTTTGACAAAGCGAGAATCGAGCAAAGAAACAAATGTATCTCTTTAGCAAGAGAGTTCATGAACACAGTAACAACGATCAATAATCTAAATCCACAGATTCTTGAACTGGAAAAAGAAATAAGCTAAGGGATTCCAAAAAATTATTAACCATTTTATTTATCAACTATGAGCTACACAGCAAAAGGAAAAGTCCTAAGAGTAGGCGAAATCATTCAAGTGAGTGACACGTTTAAGAAAAGAGAAATTGTAATTGAAACTGATGAACAATACCCTCAGATTCTTTCTTTTGAATTTAATCAAGACAAGGTCCATATTCTTAACGAATATATTAAAGATGATTTAGTTTCTATCGATTTTTCAATACGAGGTCGAGAGTGGCAGAAGGATCAAGAGTCTCCAAAACAAGTGTTTCACACACTTTCAGCATGGAAAATTAAAAAGCAATCTCATGAAGAAAGCCAATCTAATGAGTAACAATCTAAAAATAGAAGGCTTTGTGCAAGATATTACCCAGTTTCGAAAAGGTAATGCACAAATATTGATTTTGAACAGTCCGTCGGTAGGGATATCGGCGGTTTTACCAAAGAACTTAAACTTTGGATTGATAAGCGTGGGTGATAAGGTGGTGGCGGAGTTTATAACCAAACCACATCACCAAAGTAGAGTAGTAAATGTAGAAATCACAAAAATCGAAAAAATACCTTTTTCGGAGCAAGTGAAAGAATTGATGTAGTAGATGGCATTTGTAAAGCTAGATAGAGAGTATTTTAACAGTCCATTTTGGAACGAAGAGCGAGTATATTCGAAGGCAGAAGCTTGGCTTGATTTATTAGAACAAGCAAGATTTGAAGCATCGACAGAGCTAATAAACGGCAAAGCTATTGAGTTAGAAATAGGAGAAATACCAGTAAGCATCAGATACCTTGAAAAGCGTTGGAAATGGGGTAATACCAAAGTACGTAATTTCATGAAATTACTCATAAAACAAAGGTACGCAACACAGCGAACAACACAAGGACAATCGCTTTTAAGCGTCACTAAATCAGAAGTAAACAAGAAGCACAAAGAAGGTGATAACACACCAAACAACACATCGGCAACACACCGACAACACAACGACAACACAAAAGAAAAGAATATAAGAAGTAAAGAATTAAAGAAAGTAATAGTAGAGAAGGAGAAAAAGAAAAGGAAAACCTTTTCCCCCCCCTCCCTTTCTGAAATCGAAAATTACTTTTTTGAAAAATCTCAAAATACCGAGTTTTCAAAAACACAAGCTGAAAGATTCTTTCACTTCTACCAATCTAACAACTGGAAGGTCGGTAAAAACAAAATGGCAAACTGGAAATCTGCGGTGAGTAACTGGATTAATCGCCAAAAAGAGTGGGAAAAAAAAGAAAAAAGTTCCGCAAAAAAAGAAAAAGAAACTAAACAACAACGCTATGGAAGACAGACAATTGACACTATCGAAGCAAATGCCGACCCATCCAAATGGGGTTTGGGAGGTACTTGATAAAGCAAGTCAAATGACTGATAGAGAGTTTTTAAGTACTCCAAAGCAGATGATAAAAGATGCTCCAATAGAGACTTTAAGATCGATATTGCCATTGCTGATGACTCGGATTTGCGTTCTTTCGGGCATCAAGGAAGAAATCGACAACCTAAATGCTCAAGATATATCCAAAATGATTCTAAGTCGATATAAGACACTTTCAGTATTTGAGATAAACAAAGCCTTTGAATTAGAAAGATATTCCGCATACGATCGTAAAACCGACCATTTTCAGCTTTTCAACGCTGAATATGTTGGTGAAATTTTAAAGAAATACCAAAATTGGAAGAAAAGGCAGTATCGGGAGCAAAATATACCAATGCCTGACCAACTGGTAAAAGAAGCAAAAAAAGAGCTTCCAGTTACGCTTAAATCCGAAGAAGAATGGGCGGAGGAAATTAAGGAAGAATTTCTAAAAACCAATCAAATGCCTAGTGCTTGGTTTAAATATTGGCTTTCGACATGGAAATATTTTCATGGCAGAAAAGACGAAATGCAAAAACACAGAAGAAAAGCGGAAATCCTCGTAAAAGACGAATACCGAACTATGCGAAAATTCAACTTCGGCAAACCAAAACCAACTGAAAAAGAGATTAAAAGAAAAATGGCAGAGCTTAGTTTAATAGAGCTTTGGCGAAACGAAAACTAAACAAAAATTCAATTATGGAAACAAGAGCATCAAAAAAGAACATAAAAAAATATGAGTCAATCCTAAAAGTACTAAAATCAAGTATGGCTCTAAATGAAAACATTTCTATGTTTAAATTTAGTACAGATTTCAGTGTGTCAAAAGATTTAAGCGTTGTTTTACAATTAGCAGGAATAATAAAAAAAAATGAAAAAGGAGGGTGGAAATGGATCGGTGGAAATCCAAACGAAAACATGGCGGCATTAGTGCTTAAAACATTTTCATCACGAAATCCTAGAGAGAAAAATACTAGTGAATTACATGTGAGTATCTTGAGTCAATTAAAGGAACTCAAAAAAGATATAGATAGGAGGGGTGATAATTTTAGGATGAGCAACTTCATAAAAAAGCATAATCCTGCATCGTCTATTGGATTAATCTTATCTAAAAATGGAATAATAAAGAAAACTGGACATGGAAGAGCTGTAAAATGGGAATGGGTAGGAATAACGCCGAACATTAAAATGGCTGAGAAGCTGTACCAAGAAGTTGAAAAACACAATCCGAATCATGTTGTAAATTGGAGAAAATCAATAGAATGGGCTAAGTGTGAAAAAAGCAGTAAAAAAGAAAATAAAAACTATTTCATTGAAAATAGGCGAAAAAATCATAACAAAATAAAACAGGTTGAAAAATCTACACCAAATGCGGAGTTAAGAGCTTCCTCTTTTTCAAAAAAAGAAACAACGCAGATTTCAATGGATGAGTATGCTAAACTTATCGGTTATCAAAGAATAGCTAAGATATTTCTGCAGAGAAATAAGATAACAAGTGTGTTAATAGATAATTAAACAAAAACGATTATGGAATTAAACAACGAGAAAATAGCAATCAACTGCGAAACGGAAGAAGAAGCGAGAGTATTTATCAATGAATGCGGGTGTGAGTTTGAAAGCGGTATCGAAGGCATTTATTGGGGTGTATATGAATCACGCACTTGCTACAACGTTGAAGCGAGTAGTTTATTATACTCCCCAAAATCATTCTACGAAAAAGAAGGCTATCAAATAATCCCCTACAAATTCTGGAAACTAAAAGAGGGCGACAAAGTCTTTATTCGTGAGGACTTGAAGGATGGGGAGTGGTATGGAGATTTTTATTGGCATAAGAGTCAAATAAAAGGCTGCTTTATCGAAATTGAACACAAAAATTTATTAGATATATTTTATAAAGATCATCATTACACCCCCGAAATGATTGACTGGGAAAAGACGTTGCAAAATCAGATACCTAGAGAGGTTATTTATAAAGGCGATTGGTATGAATTAATCGGCTATTATGAGGGATCTAAAAACCCTTATGTATTGAAAGATAAAACCAATGTGCTTGTAGCTGTTTCAAAGATTGAAGAGATTGAAGAAATTGAAACGATGACAAAAGAAGAAGCTGAAAGGAAATTTAAAATAAAGATCGTATGACACTACAAGAAGCGAAAGAGAAAGGATTGTACATTCATACCTACGACCTTAATCGTTTTAAATACCGAGACGAAAACGACGTTGAACATCTAATCCACAACGGTAAAGAGGTTGCAAAAGGTTTATATGTTTATTCCTACGATGAAAACCGTTGGGAATACCGAGATGAAAAAGGTATATGGCACGAAGTAGACTTAACAAAAGACTAAAAACTAAAAATGGGATATAGAAATTACATAGCGTCAATTCCAAGAAAGGAGTATGATAAAATTAAAAACTTCACTAGAGAGGAGTTATACAAGTACAAGAACGAGCCAATGAATGGTCATGTTGGCGTGCATGATGTTGCTCAAACAACACTTTATGAATTAGGTAAATACGTTGATTCGTTCCCAAAACAACTATTCAAACCTGTTTTTTTAAATAAAGAGTTGCAGAGGAGTTTTACAGAAGAACATGACTTTTATTTAGTGGGCAGAAAGTTTTTAGAATCAGTTATGGATTTGTACGCAAACAAAGTAAAGGACTATTACAAAAAATTGTTAGAGCCTATAATAAGTAACGATAAGTTTCCGCGTCTTAAAGACCCAAAAGAATATGATTCAAAAGATGTTTTCAAATTGGCAGAACATATAAAAAGTATGGCTTTTGAGTGGAATCATCCTATGTATCAAAATCACCTACCATACAATCTAAATAATGGTGATGCAGTAACAACCAGTCATAAGTACGAGTATGCTCAATTTGAATTAGTAAGGATTTACAAAACATTTGATTGGAAGAACAATGTATTAATTTACTACGGACATTAGAGTTAATGCAACAACCCTACAAACAAACAAAAAAAAATGACTGAGAAACTAGAAATAAAGCATAAAGCATACGAGCTAAATTTAGACAAAATACACGAAGGACACCTCTATTCAGAATTTGTTGTTTTTGCAGAAACAAGAGGTCAAGCAAAGCAAAAAATAAGTGGAGAAATTGATATGTGTGATTATAAGCTTGAATTATCCGAAGATGAAATGACCTTCTTAAATATGCCGATACGTAGAGCAAAGCAATATGACAAGGTAGTTTATAAGGGTGTAGAGATGCAGAGACATGAAGTTAAATACAGGATTAGAGTTGAGGAATATAACGCAAAAATTGAAAAATATTTGCAAGACCCTAAGATAACGCATTGTTACATTAGAAAACGAGGGATGTATTACGGATGGAATAAGTGCGGTTATGTTTCTTATTCTACTCATGCGGGAGTTTATCCAAAAGAAGAAGCAGTACCATATTGCAAGGGTAATTTAGATTTAATTTGTGAACCCATTGATAATAACACACATAACGAACAGATAATTAATCAAATAGCAAGACTTAGAAAAGGTTTGATTACTGACTAACACACTAAAAAATGACAGAAAAAGAAGAAAAACTACTAAGCCAAGTACTACACATGGTACTTTCGGGGCAAATATTGATTGAGACATTGGAGAGCATGAAAAGTATGCCACCATTGGCTAAAGAGCTTAAACATAAAACCAAGCATCATTTTAACGGCTTATTGAAATCAGTTGAGGGCATCATAAAGCGAGATGAAGAAATGGTTTACAATTATGAACAAAGCTTCATAATTAACGGAGGTAATGCCTATACAGACTTCATTAAAAATATTGCTCAATCCAAAATTGATGAATTTGTTATTTACAGCTTATTTCGGGATTCGATGGAAAATGATGTAACCTTTAAAAATTACATGAAAACCAAGATAAAAGCTTTTGAAAAACAATGTGAAACTTTTGAGGTATGAGTATAGTAATATTAATCTCGGCTCTAATTATTTCACTTTTATGTTTGAATTTTCTTGATAAGAAAGATAAGCTAGAAGAGAAAATAGCGAGACAAAAAGCACGAATTAAGGAGCTGGAAGAACTAACAAAACCAAAGTGCAAGCACTCTACCTACGTAGGGGTTAAATCACAAAAACCCAAAATCAAAAAAAATCAAAGAAACTTTAAGAAAAATAGCGATGGCAAAAGTACGGTTCACGTGTGACGATAAAAACACAAAAATATTTAACCTAAGCAGCATAAAGGAATTAGAATATGTACCAATGGTGGGTGATGAAATTGTGACAAGCAACAAAGACTTCATGAGAGCAAGTTTCAGAATTAAACCTTGGAGCAAAGACAAGGGAGTAAAGGGTCGTAATAACTATACACTTTTAAATTTCGTAGTTAAAAGTAGAAAATATATACTAGGTAGAGATGAGTGGGAATTACTTTGCGAACCAACAGCTAGTAGCTTAACATATTTACTGGGTAAGGTTAAAGTTTAGCTGTGCGATAGCTTTAAATATACGACTACTACTACATTGCAACAAACCAAAAACTAAATAAACTATGTTAATAGGAACAACACACAAAAAAGATTTTTGGGGAGAATTACCCGAAGACTACTTAGATGACGTATATAAACGTATGTCAAAAAACCTAATCCTAAAAGCTATGGAGGAGGGTTTAATTAATACTAACTACACCGTAGAGAAAGAAAGCAATTACCCTTTCAGACCAACCATTGTTACTTTTGAAGTGAAAGCTCACGTTTTAAAAGACGACGATATGAAGCAGGCTTTTAGAAAGCTTGATTTATTAAGTATGAATTTCCCAGATGCGAATTTTTTGATTAATGATATTAAGGAGCTACTTAGAAACTAAAAACTATTATGAAAAACGAAATAACATTTAAAGACTAATTATGAGTGATAAATTAAAAGACAAATTATCAAAGCTCTATGAATTGACAAAAAGAGGTGTTGATGGTGAAAAGGTAAATGCTGAATTTATGTTAAATAGGTTATTGGAAAAGCACGATTTAACCATTGAGGATATTGATCAAGAAACGCCTAAAGAAAGATACTACCCTTATACTGGGTTGCTGAAGAAAAAAATAATACTTCAGATAATTTACAAGGTATCTAATAATGAAAGTATTTACGGAGTAAAAGGTTATAAAGAAATTGCAGCTAAAGTGACCGACTATCAACACGTACAAATATTAGAAATGATTGATTTTCATTTTGAGAACTTTGAAAAAGAAAGAAAACAATTTTTAAAAGACTTTACAGACGCTTATGTGCAGAAGCATCGATTATTTGGTGAGCCGTCTGAAGAATCTTTAAAAACCAAAAAACCTTTAACAGCAGAGGAAAAGCAAGCTATTTGGCGTATGATGAACATTAAAGAATGTTTAAGTAATAAAACTTATACTAAAAAATTAGTCAATAAAAAAGGCTATAATTAGGTTATAGCCTTTTTAAAGTTATATCCTACTTCTTTTCAAATACAAGATGTTTAGGATTAAATATTAAGTGAATTCAAAAATACTAAAAAAAGCATATCAACCAAAATATATCAATAGTATTTCTTATATTTGTACTCAGTTGTGCCGTTGTTAAGCATAACGTTGTATGCACTCATTGTAGTATCTGAGTGCAATTTAGTTTTAAAGGAACACTTCTTAAATTAAGAGGTGTTTTTTTGTGCCTAAAAAACTGATATTTAAAAGAATATTCGTAAATTTGAGTATCAAATACAACATTCGTTGCCATCCCGTAATAATCTAATTTACGGACATCCCTCGATAACTGTATCAATTTCCTATTTAGATGGCAGAGGGGGAGACGAAGCAGAAAGCACATATAAAGAGAAAGAAATGCCGTAATTGTGGCAAATTTTTCACACCAGTAAGATCAACAACTGAAACTGCGTGTGGGTTTACCTGTGCTTTAAAGTTAGCCAAAAAAGAATCCCAAAAAAGCAAAAAGAGAGCGTTGGAATTTCAAAAAGAAAGAATCCAACAACGAAAAGAGAAATCACTCAATCACGCTTTACATTCAACAAAGAAAACAGTACACGAATACATAAGACAACGAGATGTCGGGAAAACTTGTATTACGTGTAGCTCCATCCTAAGAGACGAACGCAACTTCGATGCGGGTCACTACTTTCATTTAGGAAACAATAACAACTATTCAGCAATAAGATTTGACTTTGATAATATTCACGGACAATGCCGTAAATGTAACCGCCGTAACGAGGGCGAACATCAAATCTATACCGAAAATTTACCCAAAAGAATTGGATATGAAAGGTATCATAACCTACTCGAAAGAGCCAAAGAAAGCAAACAAACAATCAAAAAGTGGACAAAGTCCGAACTCAAAGAAATCAGAGAGAGAGTTAAAAAGAAAATGCAAATGCTGGCTAAACGTAGGCTTGTGTAACTGTGCACCTGACATCGAAAATGTTTAAGCCATGAATAATTACAACCTACTAATCGGAAAACACGAAGCGATTTGTCAAACTATTGCAGAATGCTTCGCAAAGAAACACGGGATGTACCTAGAATACTGGGTAGGCGATGAAGTAGGAGGACTAGCTTGCTTCGGAGATCACTACTTTTTTAATGTAAACGACATGACGGAAGATTTAAAACACAACTACCCAAAAGGAGCGATCCTTGATTGGTTTGACGATAGGTTGGAGAACAAAGCAGAAATCAATTTAAGAACATATATCAAACTAAAACAACAATGAAAGTAATAAACGAAAATATCACCCTTATCGAAATGGAGATCATTCATCAAGTCGGAACGTATGAGCATTCAATCATTGTTGAAGAGCATATTGATAAAGCATGGGACACTGTACTCGATAACGAAAATGGAATTAGACTAGGAATAAAAGGGGAATACAACTTCATAGAATTTCCGAAACAAGTGCTAGACAACAGTGTTAAAAAGATAAAGCAAATCGCATTAAAAGAGGTTCGTTCAGATTGTGGTGAACATTGGTTTTTTATCCCCGAATGCCTTACTAAACTTGAGATGCTGGATAGTGAGTCGACCATTTACGACGAAGAACTGTTTTTGATGTTAAAAAACGAGAGAAAAGGGAAAAGAGAACATTGGACAATAGATGCTTACAACAGTACAATTAATCACATATTATGGAATCAACGCTAATAATTATCATAACAATAATAGCATTCGGAATAACAATGCTATGGAGAACACTACCAAAAACTGAAAAAAGAATAATCCCAACCATTCAAGAAAATGAATACCTAAAGCACATAACCACTCACCAAGATCCTTTCAATAGGAGAGAAAGAAGAAAGTGCCAAAGAGAGTTATTAAAGATCATTAGAAAACTGGAATCGATCAAAAGAATGATTACCAAAGGAATCAACATCTATTACCATAGAGTGAATAGCACTTATTGGAGATGTGACTACTGGGGGTTTGTTATGGAAGTGGAAGTTTAAAAGAAATAAAGATATGGGAGCACCTAAAGGAAATCAATTTTGGAAACAACGCAGTAAGCACGGAAGGGACAAATTATTCAGTTCTCCCGAAATGCTATGGGATGCATCATGTGAATACTTTGAGTGGTGCGATACAAACCCACTAAAAGAAGAAGAAATAGTAAAAGTAAAAGGTACTTGGGATATAGCGACAACGAATAAAATGAGAGCCTATACATTAACTGGCTTATGCTTGTTCTTAGGTTGCAGCACAGAATATCTAAGACATTTTGAAGAGAACAATAAAGACTCAAAAGATTTTATGCCAATCATTACACGCATACGGGAAGTTATTTATACTCAGAAATTTGAAGGAGCAAGTGCGGGACTATTAAACGCAAACATCATAGCACGAGATTTAGGATTAGCAGACAAGAGAGAGCAAAATGTAAAAGTTGAACAACCATTATTCCCTGATGAGTAATGTTTCAAAGAACTACGGCTATAAATAAAATCAAGAGAATGACGAAGCGAATCAAAGTCATTCAAGGAGGCACATCAGCGGGCAAGACTTATGGTGCTATTCCCGTACTTATTGACAGAGCTATCAAAACACCAAGATTAAAGATCACTATTGTAGCTGAGACCATACCAGCGGTAAAAGATGGATCGGTCGATATTTTCAAAGAAATTATGCAAGGCACAGGGAGATGGAGGGAAAAGGGGTGGATAGGAAACCCGATGGAATATACATTTAGTAATAAATCAAGAATTCAGTTCAAGGCGTTTGATACTGTTGGAAAAGCTAAAGCATCAGGGAAAAGAGATATTTTATTTCTAAATGAGGGGAATCATATAGCATACCCTATTGCAGATGCTTTAATGATTAGAAGCAAAGAGACCTACATTGATTTCAATCCCGATAATGAATTTTGGGTACATACCGAAGTTCTGACTGAATCAAATAGCGAATTCCTCCTACTCACTTATAAAGACAATGAAGCCTTACCGAAAGAAACTCTAGAGGACTTGATGATTAAGCAAGAAAAGGCAAAAATATCAAAATACTGGGCGAACTGGTGCAAGGTTTATATCGATGGGGAAGTAGGTCAATTAGAGGGGACAATATTTAATAACTGGAAACAGATTGATTCAATACCGAAAGAAGCAGAATTTTTAGGTTATGGAAAAGATTTTGGCTTTACAAACGATCCAACAACACTTATCGCTCTTTACAAATGGAATTCAAAATTAATATGGGACGAATTGATCTACGAGAAGGGATTAACTAATCCTCAGATTGCAAGAAGGCTAAAAGATTTAGGAGTGAATCCCAAAGACGATATAGTGGCAGATTCGTCAGAGCCAAAATCAATAAAAGAGATAAAGTCATACGGATTCGCCATAAAAGGAGCGGAAAAAGGGAAAGACTCTATTGTTTTTGGAATATCACTTCTTCAAGAGTATGAGATGTTGGTAACAGCTCGAAGTATTAATGTGATCACGGAATTTCGAAAGTACGCTTGGGACAAAGACAGGGAGGGCAATACTTTAAACAAACCTATTGATAACTACAACCATTGCATTGATGCGATGCGGTATATAGCTGTTGATAAGCTGGCAAAGGGAAAAAAGAAAAAGAAAACAAAATACTATGCTTAATCAAATAAATATCCATGAATTACTATCACTATCCGAAGAAGAGTTTGGGAACTATCACGCAGTATTGAAGTGGCAAAAACCATCCGCACATCTTGGCTACTTCCAAGCAAAGGAGTTCACGCAATTACCCTATGCCGTTGTTGGTGAAATTAGAGCATTAGCAAACAACCCAAGCGAGATGCCAAGACTATTTCATTTAGTCTTTGGAGTTTCAGAAGTCCAGTTTCTAAATCAGCAATGCCAAGACTTGTTTACTGGATTAAACTACATCAAAGAGCAACTATCCTTGATTGAAACAATAGAATCCAAAGCATTTGAAAGCGACAATATCGAGGACTCAGAGCTATGGAAACAAGCAGAAGGCGGTAGGCTTCAAAAGTATTCCTACTGGAACAACACGATCACATTAGCTGAGAAATTCGGGAAAACACCCCAAGAAATTGGACAGATGCCATACCACGAAGTCTTAACAGTACTAATGCAACTGAAGGACCATGGAGAAACAACCAAACGATTTTACGAACTAAAGCAAAAAACAACCAAAAATGCTTAATACAGAGACATATTTTCAAGGAATAGCCGAGCAGTTAGGATGGGGATTTGTTTACGGATCAAGAGACAAACAGAACCTACTGGCAAGTGCCATGGATGATATCAATGACCTTTTCACCAAAGATAGAGAGGTTGATTTTATGATGTTCTGCAGGCGTTACAGAAGCGTTGGCGATAAGGTGGAAATCGAACTAATCCTTGGCTTTTCACATGCCCCAAACTACGACAAATTCAAAATCAATCAAGACTTTGTTGTCCCATCGGAGCAGAACTATTACGAAAAGTTACTACCCATCCTAAGAGATAGCGGAGAGGTTACGACCAAGACCGTTTACGACATGATCAACGAACATGACAAGAATGTATCGGGCGTATTTGTTTCACTTGAAATAGACCACTATGACATTAAGTGTTAGTAAACTGATTCTTAAAAACGAATTTGAAACCTTGCGAGTGGACTTGATTCAAAAGCATGACGAATTAAAAATGCGTGCATCTGGACGATGGGCAAAAGGGTTGGAAGTGGAAGTACAGAGGGATTCAGCTACGCTTTGGGGATTGGATTACACCAATAAATTAATACATGGCCAAGCCCCTGGTATTATGCCATCACCAAAGAAGATTGAGCAATGGATGAAAGACAAGGGGATTCAAGCGAGAAATCCAAGTATGCTCGCTTATATCATTGCTAAAAAGATTGAAAGAGAGGGAACAAGGTATTTTCGAAAGGGAGGAACTGATTTGGTCGATTCAGTCATCACACCTCAAAGAATTCAACAAATATTAGACAAAGTGAGCCACGCAAACGTGGATGAGTTCGTGCATTTATCAAAACAAATATTCAAAGAAATAGCATAATGGCAGTAGTTAACAAGACATCAAAGCTAAAACGTAGCGGAATATTCTTATCGGGTCACAATGACCAGATTTGGGAATTCCAAGGTAATACAGCCAACAATAAAGGCTATATGTTACATTGGGAGATCACGGCACCAACATCAGGACTATTCGCCAGTAAGCAAATGGTGAGGAGGTTTCACGCAAATCTAAAAGATAACATAAAGCAGTTTGTTTCAATTCCAAATCCAACAGAAGAGGACGACAATAACTACATGGCTATTCCAAAGATAGATTTAGACTTCTTTGAAGTCTTGGCAAACGGAAACAATCAGCAAGACTATTCAGAAAGTGAAAGCTATCACATTTTAGATTCGGTGGTAAATTTTGGAGAAAATGTCAATTCCTCAATAGGTTTTATGACAGATTTTGGGATTAATCATTATCACAGCTTCCCAACAACTATTCCCCTAAGAATAGCAAGTAATATTAACCAATCGATAAGTACGCAGTTAAAATTGGCATCAGATTCAGGAGTAGTGACTATTGATAATTTAGGAACGAACACACAGCCGTGCTACTATCATTGGTTTTATCATGAAGATTTAAGCCAGTATTTGAACGGAAAAAAAAATACACGATTACAGCTACATATAAATGGATCATTAGTCCAAGAGCTGCCTATATCTTTTGATGTTAATCCCTGCCTAGATGGGGTATTCCTAAGATGGAAGAATAAGTACGGAGGTTTTGAGTCTCATTTGTTCTCAAATATTTACGAAACTTCATTAAAGCCAAAATCAAAAACGTTCAGCACTATCGAGGGCGAGACTTTAGCCAGTAAGCATTTTGATTCTGAAATCAGAATAGTAGCCAACGGATTAAATCATAATGATTACGCCAAACTTTCGGATCTTGAGAAGTCAGCAGAAATATACAGATGGCATCGAGATACTAACGAATGGGAAGAAGTTTTTGTAAAGCAAATTTCCAAACGAAATACAAAGATTACAAGCGGTGATTTAGCATTCAAGGTGACGACTCAAAAGTTTTACACGAATGATTAGATTGCTACTAAACCATCAAGAAGTTGATGTTTACAATACATCAATCAAATACGTTGCTCAAAGCTTCCTTGTGGGTGATATTGAGAAGCGACAAGCATCTTTTGCACCAAAGATTAAGATTGTCCGAAACGCTAAAAGTACCAACGCTTTAAACAACGTTGGCTTTAGCGGTCATACATCCACGGCTTACAATCAAATCATTCGTGCCGACCTTTGGGAAAATGGAGTATTGAGAATCACCAACGGAGTATTCAAGCTCACAGACTCTTTGAATTTGGAGGGTGTGATTTACACTAAAGAAAAAACGTTCTTTGAGTGGATAAAAGGGAAGACTATTTCCGAATTAGATTTCTCATTTATACCAACGGAAATAAATAATTCAGTTAGTCAAACTAATTGGATGGGAGCTCTAAATAAAAGGGCGGTAGATTTCTGTTTTCCTATTCAAGAGTTTATTGCCCCAAAAGACCCTGATTATTCGGGAGGTGCTTTTATTGGAACTTCACCACACATGGACGACGGTTATATTTTAAGTTCCCAACCTAAATACCCAATAGAATTACTTCCTATCGTCTTATATGTAAAAGGTATTGTGACGAAAATATTCAACGAATCGGGTTTTGAAGTTCGTTTTCCAGTAAGTTCTGATATTGACAACGAAGTTATAAACACTAAGTTATATCAAAACTATTTACACGGATCTTTTGGATACAATGATAAAGCATACCATGACATAAGTCAAGAGAAGTTTTTAAAGGCTTTTTTAGTGCGATTTGGCTTGGTGCTAAAGCAAATGGCGGGAGATGGATTTGAACTTGTATTTGTCAAGGATATATTGAACGCTTCTTTCGGTATTACTGATTGGTCTGCAAAATTTAGTGAAGTAACTTCTATTCAGCATAATTTACAAGGATATGGGAAAGAAAACAAAGTTAAAGCTAAAATCAAAAGGCACTTTGTACCCTACGTAACTACCAATGCTTCTACTGGGGAACTGGAAGAAACAACTCTATTAGATTATGGATTTGCACACCCTAATCGGAACACATGGCAAGACGATTATCTTTTCAATCTAAGCAACGAACATTTAATCGAATCTAAAGGCATTTGGAATTGGCTCTTTGAGAATTATGCCGATGAATTATTTCAAGACTCAACCAGTCCTTTCAATATGGCTTTTAATGTATATGGTCATATAAAGTATATCAGCCCCACAGTAGATAATGAAATTAAGTTCTTAGACGAGGAGCAACCGATAAGGCTTTACAATATCAAAAGGGTATCGAATGGGGATAATGACTACAAGCCTTTGAAGTTATACACTGGAAATTTAAGCGGAATAAATCAACCCGAATACAATGTACTAAGGCAAGATAAGACTATGCCAAAGTACTACATAGATACCTATTGGCAAGAATGGATAGCAATGTTGGATAATCATCAGTTGCATACCGTTATGCTAAATCTAACGAGGGAGGACGTTATTAATTTCGACATCAAAAAGCCTATTCATATCAAGCAATTAGGAGGTTTATTTTATGTGAATAAAATCCACGGATATAACCCGAGAGCATTAACCAAAGTTGAATTAATCAAAATTAAATAATGGCAAAAGAAATTGAAATAGCAAAGTTGGACATTGACACAAAGTCAATGAATGCAAAGTTGTTGGAACTTCAAAAGAGCAAGATTGATTTATCTACGCAAATCAAGGATTTAAAGAAAGCGACAAACAATTTAACAACAGCTACTGACGAGGAACTAAAAGCATATACTGAACTTGATAAGGAGCTAAAGAATATTAGTACCGAATACAACACTCAAAGAAAAGCGGTGACACTTGTTGAGCAAGCTAACAAATTAGCGATAACATCAGCCAATAATGAAATCAAGTCAAGAAGACAATTAAGGTCTGAACTAAAGATCTTAAGAACGCAAAGAGATGAAATAACAGCATCTGACGAACGATCTATTGCCTTACGCAAAAAACTTAGTGAGACTATTGATGAGCATACAGAAGCGTTAAAAGATAGCGGTAGCGAAGAAGATAAACGAATAGCAGGCATTGGGCAGTATGAAGATGCTATAACATCAGCTTTAAACAAAATGGGTCCATTTGGGCAAACTATCTCAAACACCTATCAACAGATCAATGTATTCACGCAAGAACTTTCAACTAAAAAAACCGCCTTACTTGAGTCAACTAAAGCAACAGTAGGGGCAAGTAGAGGACTGAAACTATTTCGAATAGCACTTATCAGTACTGGAATAGGGGCTATAGTGGTGGCTATCGGATTACTTGTGCAAGGATTCTTATCCACTCAGAGAGGAATGGATGCGGTAACGAGAGTAACTAAACCATTATCTGTATTCATGCAAAAGCTTTGGGGGATAGTTCAAAACTTAGGAACTGAATTAATAGATTCATTTGAAAATCCTCAAAAAGCTATTAAAGACTTAGGGCAATTGATAATCGACAATATTTTAAACAGATTTAAAGCCGTTGGAGTAGCGGGTAAAGCCATCACAAAAATACTAAGCGGTAAAGTTACAGAAGGATTTAAAGAGTTAGCAGATGCGAGCATACAGATGGCGACAGGAGTTACAAATGCTACTGATAAATTAATAGAAGGCGGAAAAGCAGTTAAAAAACTGGCAGAAGAATCCATAAAAGAAGGTAATAAAGAAGTTGATTTAAGGATCGCGATCGAACAAGCGGAAATTAGACTTGTTAAAAAGAAAAGCGAACTAAATAAGCTAGCTAGAGAGCAAAAGAAAATTTCAGAAGACACTACCAAATCTACCTCAGAAAGAATTTCCGCAGCAGAAAAAGCGACAGACTTTGCTAAACAACTTGTTAATGAGGAGCAAAAGGTTGTTGATTTAAAAATAAGAGAAGCAGAGCTTCAAGCAACTTATAACGATACTGACAGGGAGACACAAAAACAGATAGCTCAACTTTACGCAGAAAAAAACGAGATTGAAGCAAGAGGTATTGAGTTTTCAACAACTCTACAAAATCAAAAAAACACAATTACAAAACAAGGAATACAAGCATCAATAAAAAATGCGGAAGCTGAATTGGATATTTATATTCTGAATAATAAGGAAAAATTAAAATCAGACAAAAAGCTATCAAAAGATTTAATTAACACTCGAATTGCTATTTACAGAAATGTAGCAAATATGCAAAAAGCAATTGAGGACGATAGGTTAGCAGGAAATGAAATATCCAAGAAAGAACATGAGAAAAGGTTACTAGAGATTGAGCAAGAGTTTTTAGACAAGAAAAACAATCTGAAAACACAATTTGATCAACAAAATTTAGCTAACGAACAAAAAGAAAACGGCAGAAAAAGGCAGCTAAAAGAGTTCGAGCATGAACAAAAATTACTTGATGCTGAGAGCGATTACGAAAGACGACAAATAGAGCTTGATCGAGAGCGAGAACAAAAAATCGCTCATGCAGAAAAATTAGGACAAGACACTACCAATATCAAAGAGCATTATGCTGAACTGGAGAAGCAAATCAATAGAGATAAGGTACAAGCTGAACTAATTGCAACTACGCAATTAATGGGACAATTATCATCACTATTAGGAAGAGAAACAAAAATTGGTAAAACCTTAGCAATAGCACAAGCAACTATTAACACTTATGTTGGAGCAACCAAAGCTTTAGCACAAGGTGGTCTTGCAGGAGCTCTTCAAATGGCAGGAGTAATTACAGCGGGATTTGCTCAAGTAAGCAAAATCGTTTCGACCAAAGTTGATGCCCCAAAGTTTTATAAAGGTGGTCAAGTCGGAAGAACTTCAACAGGCATCATAAACAACCCCCAAAACGTACCAACGCAGAAAGGCGGGGATAATGTATTGATTTACGCTAAACGTGGCGAAATGGTGCTAAATGCAGACCAACAACGTAGAGCGAGTTTATTGTACGGAAATAATGTTTTTGGAGCTATTGGAGTTCCTGGTTTTTATAATGGCGGATTAGTCGGAAATACCTCATACACACATATCATAAACCAAACTAGAACTCCAAGAATCGCACACTTTGATCCAAGAGTAATGACCGAAGCGGTGAAAGAGGGATTACGAGAAACCGTATTAGTTACCCCAGTAGATACAATCACGGATATACAAACAACAACCAACCAAACAGAAGCCGATGCCGAACTTTAAACACATATTGGAGGGGTGGAAAAATTACGCATTTGAAAACCCCGAAATTGAAGAATTAGCAAAAAAAAGAGCGGAAATATGTCACACATGTGACTTAAAGAAGAAAACGCTAATCGATGTGTTGGAAGATTATCGAATCATTAAAGCTAAAGGGTACGTGTGTGGTCAATGCAACTGCCCTTTATCATCAAAATTGCGAGTTAAAAACGAAAAATGCCCTGAAAATAAATGGTAAAAACGAGTAAATACAATTTTCTAAAACAGTTGGAAGACGACGGAACACTACAATTAGCGGTTAATTGCGGAGTGATTTCAATGAATCTTTACAATCAGTATTTAGCATACAAACGTTATATGGAGATCCTTCCCCGATGCAAAACGAAAACAGAAGCTCATTCAGAAATAGCGGTAGAACATGGGTATGCAAGTGCTAATTCTGTTAAAATTATGCTTCATAAGTTTAGTAAAGAGTAACAACTATTTATAAATTATAGTCTTCTCTTCCTTAGTTGGGTGGATGTTCTTTGTAATGTGATAGGTATTAGTCACCTTAGTTTCTTTAGGCTTCCAAGATTCGTATTCTTTACGAAATTTCTTGGAGGCTTTTTTTATGTCTTTTCTCGAATCTTGAACCAAATACAATATTCCCCTCCCTATCAAGAAGCAGACCCCAAGAAATAGCATAATCAAAATTAAAACATAAACCATATTCCAAAGGTACGCAAACGTTAGCAAATACGCTAACAAGTGCTGATTATCAGGTTCATAATTTTACATTATGAAACGTATAACGATCAACAATATAATCGGAAAAGTAGGTGAGAAAAGTGGAATTTTCTTAACAGATGTTATTAGTCAATACGAAGCATTAGGAAGACCAAAAGAGCTTGAAATTTTCATTCAAACCTTCGGAGGCAGCACTCGTGTAGGAGATAGCATTTGTAAGTATTTCGAAGATTTGAAAGAACAAGGAGTAAAAATAAACACAGTTGCTGGCGAGTATGTAGCGAGTATGGGTGTTAAAATTTTCCTTCTTGGAGAAAATAGAGATGCTACAAAGTGTTCCTTTTTTATGATTCACAACCCTTGGGCGAAACCCAAAGGAGACGCAGATTTCCTCCGATTGTTTGCTGATAAATTAAAGGAAGAAGAGTATGAAATAGCAGAGCATTACGCATCTAGAACAGGAGCTAGTGTTGAGAGTATGAAGGCTTTAATGAAAATTGAAAGCGAATTAACACCTATACAAGTTTATCAACTTGGATTCAGCACTATTAAGCCACAAGAAGCCGACTTAGAACAAGTGGTGGCTTTTCTCGATTTGAATAAAAATCAATCAAAAACAAATAACCATAAACAAATGACAAAGGAAGAATTTGAAGCTAAAACAGATTCTTTTCTCGCTCGTGTATTGAACGTTTTTAAAAGTAATGGAGAGATCCATAATCTTATAGTTCAGGATGCTAACGGAAAGGAAATCGATTTTACCGAATTGAACGATGGAGATACTCCAAAAGTTGGAGATAAAGCCACAATTGATGGGAAATCAGCTTCGGGAGAATATGTAATGCCAAGCGGTGATACTTACTCGTTCGAAAATGGAGCATTAAGCAAAATCACTCCAAAAGAAGCTGACACTGACAGCGAGGAAGTGGCAAATCTTAAAGCCAAAATTGCTGAAAAGGAAAGTGAAATTGAGACTTTGAAAAACTCGAAAGAAACAGAAATCAACAATCTGAAAGAAACTCACAAAGAAGCTATGAATACTCTTAAAACAGAGGTTGAAACACAGTTCAATGAGTTTAAATCGACTTTCAATTTTGTAGAAACAAAACCCAATCAAAAGCCGAACACAAAGAAAAGATTTGGTTCGAAAATTAAGCCTGAATAGCAATCAATAATCAAGAAAATACACAATGGAAATTAATGTAGAAGATTTTCACATCAATGATGTGACAGAGCAAGAAGATTTAAACAAAGCGGTTTTTGAAACTGTTGTAACTGGCGGAGATATTGAGAAAAATTACTCCGTTGAATATGGTATCACCACAGGAACACAAGTAGCATTCATTGGAGCAATGGATGATGTTGGTTCTGCCAAGAGTGGTTGTGGTGGAGAAGAAGAAGATGCTGTAATCAAGTTTACAGATAAGAAATGGGAAGTAAACAAAGTAGGCTTCTTGCTTTCTTATTGTGAGGACGAATTACCACAAATGCTCAAAATCCTTAAAAGGAAGATTCACGAATCACCAGAGCGTTACAATGTCATTGAAGATGATGTTGAAAAACTTATCACCGCTCAAATCGAACTAGCCGTGAAGAAGTTAATTAACAGAATGGCTTGGATTGGAGACAAAACAGCCGACCATGTAAGCAATGGAGGGTCGTTTACAAACGGGGCAGCATTGAAGCGAATCAATGTTATCGATGGTCTTTTAAAAAGACTTGACTCAGAAGTTCCTGCGGAAAACAAAGTAACCATTCCCGAAAATGCAGAAGCGACAAAGAACGCTCAATTGACATTGGCAGACGATAGAGCTTTGAAGGTTTTCCGAGAAATGTACAATAAAATCACGCCCGAAATGTGGACGGATTTTGAAGAAAATGGAGGGTTTAGCGATTTGATGTATCGAGTGTCGCCCGAGCTTGTAAGAAACTGGGAGAATTTTATGGAAGATAAAGCACTTGCAACGTCTTTGCTTACCAAGGCAGAGGACGGAGTGACAAAGCACTCTTACCGTGGTATTCCAATCAAAGCTAAACATGATGTCTCAGTAAACTTGAAGAAATGGAAAGACAATGGAACCAAATGGGATAGACCATTGTTTGCAATCCTCGGAGCAAAAGACAATATGCCTATTGCATTTGGAGAAAAAGAAGCTTTCAAGAAACTGAAAATTTGGTTTGATAACAAGGAAGAGAAGGTTTATTTCCGCTGCTCGTTCGACATCGGAGCGATGATCATTGAAGAAGACAAAGTTATTTACGCACGCTAAAATATTATCACTATGAGTTGTGTATCACAATTATTAACAGCGGACTTGTTGGAGTCCGCTAATGTATTAGCCAATAAGGAAGGTCTTGGAGGTTGTAAGCTAGTTTTAATCAATCGGCAGCATATTCTAGGGTTTGCCTCCGATGGTTCAAACAAAATGGTCATAACAGACATTGACCAACGAGTAGGCACAAGCGGATTTGCTTTATCCAACATCAAGCAGTTAAATGACACGGGAACGGAATTCGTATCATCTGACGATGACGAGGATGGACATAAGCATACCTTGAACTTTGTGATCCGAAAGCCGACAAGAGAGGTTTTGTTACAGCTTTCGAACATGAAACGAAACTACGACGGATTTGTAGCAATAGTTAAACACAAATTTCAAGGCGAAGGAGGACAAGATCAGTTGAGGATTTACGGACTTGAAGCAGGAATGAAAGTAACTGCTTACACTTCCAATTCTAAGGAGTACACCAAGGTAACCTTGTCAACGAAGGATAACAATTTGGAAACTGAATCTTACCGAATTTACGACGAAGGAGTGGTAGCGGACAATTTAGCCAAATTCGAAAACAACTTCCCTGCCTAGTGGAGAAGTGGATTATCATACCAAAAGATATAATCTTTCAGGAACACAAAGCGGAGTTTTTGAAAGATTATTCTATTCATTTTCAAGATAATAACATCTGTGCTTCTTGTAAAAGCAAGCTCGATGACTATTACAAAAATTTCAAAGAAGTATTTATTATGAAAACTAAGAATTTGAACAAAGAGTACAAAGTAGCTGATGCTTACAATGGTGTTCAGCTTGAATTTGGTTCAAATGTCATTCTTTCTAATCAAAATTTCACCGAAGAAATTGGATTGATGTTTTTAGCGAAAAGAAAAAATGGAAAGAAACTTTTTGAGAAACTTCCAGACGATATTGATGAGCGGTTAAAAAAGTTTACCGAAGATAAAGTATTTGACATTTTCGACACAGAAGGCAATGTTATAGGGACTAAAACTCTCTCTTGGGAAGGGGATTTCAAAGGTTACAATTACGACCAAATGAAATATGATTTAGTTGTAGTAGAGGGCAAGGATACTTTCGTGGCGATTTCAGGACAGCAGAATGAATTAACACTAGAAAGCGACTCAGAGGAGAACGACCAAGAGGAGAATCAAGAAAATGACTCAGACACCAAAAATGACGAAGATCTCACTTTAACAGAGCTTAAAGAGAAATATCCTGACATCACATCAAATTCCAAGCAAGGATTTTTAGAGAAATTAAATAGTCAAAATTAATATAATTTGAGAGCTAATATCAATATTGAAAGTAGGCGAAAGCAACTCCAAGGATTTAACAAGAACCTTGGGGTTTTTGCCTATGGTACCAACAATGATTATCCTGAAAGAATGGAGCTTGCTATCGCTTCTTCATCGACGGCTAAGAGATGCGTTGATAAGTTGAGAAAATTCATTCTCGGAAAAGGTGTTGGCGACTTGAATTTAAAACAAATTGGCTCAAATAATGAAAAAATTTATGAGCTGATCAAAGGTATTTCAATAGACATAGCTCAACACAATGGGTTTGTAATTCATGTGAACTATGAGGGGGATTCTTCGGGAAAAATACACCCATCATCAGTTACTCATATTCCCTTAATATTCGCCCGAAAAGGAGCGAAAGACGATAAAGACCATATCGGCAAAATATGTCTTCATAGTAATTGGTATGAAGCCAAGAAAGACGATTTAAAGGTAATTAATTCCTATAACCCAATCAAAAAAGTGATCCTTTCCCAAATAGAAAAGTCAGGCGGATGGGACAATTACAATGGGCAAGTACTCTATTACTCTTTTGATACGAATAGAATATATCCAATATCCCCAATGGAAGTTGTTGAGGACGCTGGATTTAGTCAAAAAGCTATCCAAAGACTAAATAGAACATCACTTGAAAAGGGAAGATTTGGGACAACGTTAGTCATTACCGAATCGATGATTGATTCCGATTTAGACCTTGAGACAGAAGAAGGTCAAATCGAATTTAGAAACCAAAAAAAGGATCGTGATAATTTCCGAGAAGGTTTAAAAAAATCCAGAGGTGTAAACTCGGCTGAAACTATCATGCATATTGATGTAGATACGGAACAAGACGACTTGAACAAAGCTATTAAAGTAGTTCAATTGGACTCGAATATCAATGATAAGATGTTTGCCGAAAGTCGCAAAGCATCCAAAGAAGATATATGCGAAGCGTTTGGAGTTCCTATCGAACTAATTACTCCTAAAGCTTCATTGTTCGGGCAAAGTGGAGAAGCAATGAAGCAATTGAAATTAGAGCTTCAAGAAGACACAGAGGAGCAGAGAACTACAATTGAAAACATTTTGAACGACATCTTTAAAAGGATGAAGGATCCGTTTGAAATTAAAATCGAAAAACTAATAGAAGATGTTAATAACGGAAGCGGAAATAGCGAGTCATAAAGAAATACCAAGACATATCAATGGAATTGATGATGCTATTTTGTATGCAGAAAATCAAATGAAAGTGCTTTTTGGAAGTGCTTTTGTTTTGGCTTTAGAAACTGAAAGTTACAAGGATATTCTTTTTGGAAATAAAGATATTATGAGCATCAAGAAGTTTATTTCAGAGCTTGTTTATATCGGTCTATTAAGAAATGAAAATGTTTTCCTTGACAATGTGGGATTTGTTCAAAAAGAAACTAAAGATAGTGTTCTGATTAATTCTAAAACAAGGTATCGTTTAATCAACAAATCAAACAAAATGGCTTTTGGTTTATTCAAAGATTTATATGTGTATCTGAAAAGAAATAATGCCAAATATCCCGATTTTGACCCTGAAAATCTTGTGAACATATTTTCCACCACCAAAATTGAACTAATATGATAAAAGTCAATTTAGATAAGTCTAACGAAATACATATTCTAACGCCACAATTTCAAAATGAGGTGATAAGCTTGAATTTACCCGATGCTAACTTGAATGTTGGGTCCAAGTTGTCTTTCACTATTTCCCGAAGTCCTAAAGATTACAGGATGGAGCGAGTGCTGACAACTGGGAGCGGTTTAAATATAGTTGGAGATTCAGTACAAATTACTTTTGAAGGCGGTGGACTTCAAGATGGTAAATATTACTTTGAGCTATACAACACCGATACAACAGAGCTATTGGTAAAAGGTCTATTGGAAATTATACCAAACATTAATCACCTCCAAATACAAGCGGTTAAAAATCCATTCAAAGGCGGTGCATCTGCCTATGAACTTTGGAGACTTCAAAGTGGAAATGAAAACAAGACTTTAGAGGAGTTCTTTCAGATTAATATCCCAAGTCATTCATGGGATGGGACTAAATTAAAGTTCAAAAATCCCGATGGTAGCGATGGGCAGGAAGTTGATTTGAAAGGTGAAGTAGGAAAAAGCCCTTATCAAAACTGGCTAGAGCTAGGTAATACAGGTTCAGTAGCAGCATTTATTGACGATTTAAGACTTAAGTTCTCAGACCTAACAGAATCAGAAAAATTATCCTTAAAAGGAGATAAATTAAAGTTTTCAGACCTCACCCAAGCGGAGAAAGACTCTTTGAAAGTTAAAGGAGATGCTTTCACCTATTCAGATTTCACACCCCAACAAATCGAAGATCTGAAGGTTAAGGGAGAACAAGGTGAAAAGGGCGACCAAGGAGAGCAAGGAGACCAAGGCGAAAAACTCCAATTTTCAGATTTAACAACGACTGAAAAGGAATCCTTAAAGCAGCAAAGAATCCTTGATATAACAGAAATAACAGCTAACAAACAGTTTTCAAGCACTGATAATGCAGATGTTTATTGGCGCGTAAACAATGGTACAACAACAGCTATCAACATATCTTTTAATAACAACATACCCGTAGGCTTTCATGGAGCTATTCGACAGGTAAATACTGGAAGCGTAAACTTTACAGGAGCTACGTATATCCATAGGGATGGCTTCTTAACTCAAACTAAAAACAAAATGGATTTTGTGCATTTTGTGATCATTGGGCATGAAGACGACGGAACACCTATTGTTGAACTCGACGGAGACTTAAAGCCCCAATAGGATGAGAAATAGAAGTGTATTAATGAATTTGGCTCAAAGAATAGAGAGTAAAGCAATTCCTTTTGAGTATATGCAAAACTTGACTAATGGCTATTCGTTTAGAAAATTAAAAGAAAACTCCAACGACAATGCTATTCAGTTAGATATCGATGGAAGTATTCAAGACTTACCGTTAAACTCAAATTATTATACAAATCTGAACAGTCTGGGATCATCTGTCAAGTTAACAAAGCTATACGATCAAATAGGCAATGCGGAATTGATAGCAAATAGTCCCATATCATTAAACCAAAACGGCAAGTATCATTTGATGGATTTATCAAATAGAAATCTATCAAATAGTGGGATAGAGGGAGAATGTTTGTCCGTTGTGCTGAAAACAAACGACACTAATGCTATTTTGTTTAATAAATCTTGGACACGATTAATGTATATGTCGCAAACATCAGGAGCCATTTTACAGCAAGGCACAGGATCGAATAATGAATACTATGTGAATGGTAATCTGATAGCTAATGATAGACAAGAAATGATAGATAATGTTATTAATAAAGGTGTTGTGGTTATTACTATCAAAAATGTTAATACTTCAGTCTTTAACGGAGATTTCAATATAAATGGTTTTTATAATCAAAGTTACGGCTTTAGTGGCGAAATATTAGAGCTCATAACAGCTCCTAATTCGGAAGCTGAAAATATTATGGCAAATCAAAAAACGTACTATCAAATCTCTTAACTCATGAAACAAAAAATAATACTAAAAAGAAAGACCGATGCTCCTATTTTCAAAAGCGTAGCAAAAGGACTTTACCCAAATGCCGTACTCAAAGCAACGGTAAAGGAAATTGACAGACCAAATGTCTTGAGATTGCACTTTCAACTATTTGCTCATGCGGTATTGGAGAAAGTCCCGATATCAATGCAACTATCATTAGATAAAAGTAATATTGATGCAGATTTAGAAAATGGAGAGCTTGGATTTCCTTCTTGTAACCACGCTTTGGAATTTTATGTTGAAGTAGATAATAATGGCGTATATGTAACAGGTGATCATGGCAAATACTGGCTTACGCATCAGGACAGAGTAACATTACCAAACGGACTAGGTGAAATAAATCTATCCAACTGGGAATTCATGACGAATGAAGAAATTGAATCTTTAGAATGGAAGCAATAGTAATACCTTTTGGAACAAATCCAACCTTCATTCCTTTGGATTACTACCCAACATCAAGAGAAAGTAAGTTCTTTGAGCTGTACGCACCGCTTGAAGTTACTTTGAGTAATGGTGATGTGATTGTGATCCCGAAAGGTTTTAAAACAGATTTAAGCTCAACGCCCCGTTGGTTGTGGTCTTTTTTACCGCCTTATGGAGTTGATTTGATTGCTTATATCATTCATGACTATTTATTTGTAACCAAAATTTATAGCAGAAAATTTACAGATACTGAAATGTATCTATGGGCAAAAATATTAAGAAAAGACAATACAGATCCATGGCTTAGATACCAAGGAGTAAGACTCTTTGGCTGGGCGGTGTGGCACAAAATAATAAAATTATGAAGCATTGGATAATTGAAAATAAAGAATGGATAGCGGGGTCAATAGCAACTTTGTCCGCTTGGTTTGGTGGGAGAAAATTAAAGAAAACAAATGAAAAATCTGCCGAGCTTGAAAATTTAAAAACTCTTAGAGAAATCGAAAAAGAGGTAGTAACCGAAACAAGAAACTACGTCGATGAACTCATGGAGATCATCAAAAACAAGGATAAAATAATTGAAGAACAAAAGAAGATTATTTCTCGCCAAAGGGAGCAACTTCAAAAATGTAAAGTATCATGCAACATAGACAGTTAACACCTCATTTTAATCTAATAGAATTTCATTCAAAAGATGGTGCCGAAATGCCTGTTGAAGTTTTTAAGAACGTCAAGAAAATGGCGAATATTTTGGAAATAGTGAGAAGCTACTTCAATCAACCTATTCGAATAAACTCAGCTTATAGAAGTCCAGAGCATAACAGAAAAATTGGAGGAGTTCGAAATTCATTTCACACCAAAGGAATGGCGGTGGATATTACTATTAAAAACAAAACGCCAAAGCAAGTTACTAAAGGCATTAAGCATTTAATAAGATTAGGTGCTATTCCTCAAGGCGGAATAGGCTTGTATAATGGCTTTGTTCATTATGACTTTAGAGGATATAAAGCACGTTGGGATAAATCATCTTGGTATAATTTCTTTTAAAATGAAAACACTACTTTACATATTACTTGTATTTTCCTTTACTTCTTGCTCAATTCTAAAGAAAAAAGAATCAAAATTGGTCCACCTTAAACAAATCGAGGTGGTGAAATCTGATAGTTTGGATATTCAACTGGATTTAGGTAAGATCATGACGGATTTTCGAGAGCATAAATTATCCCTTGGCGATGTGGACATAGAGTTCAAAAACGTAAAAGGAAAAGCGAAAGCGAAAATCAGAAGGAAGCCAAAAATTGTTCAGAAAAAGGAAAAGGAAATTTTTATCCACAAAGAAAAAGAAGTTCGAACTAAAAGTGACTGGAAATCACAATTACAATTTTGGTTACTGATCATTGCTGTTTTGATGATGCTTTATTTTAAAATTCGAAAGTAAAATTAGCATATTTACAAATTGTTTATCTTTGAGGTTGTAAACAGACCAAAAACGCCCCGAAATAACCTTATTGTTACTATTTTTGTTACTATACTTTTGGAAAAGTGTTAGTAATCAATATTTTAAATGTTGCATTCAAGTCCCGTCTCAGGTACAAGAAAAGAACATACGATTTATTTGTATGTTCTTTTTTTATGTCTAATATTTTTAGAATAAGTCCATTAAAAAAAATCAAAAAAAAGCGATTTCAGAGAATTGAAACCGCTTTTTGTAGATCCTTTTTTCAAAAGTTTATTTCATTACCACAAATTTGTTAATCATTTGCCCTCTAAAAAGAAGGAAATATATACCGTTTTCCATAGATCCAATTGGGTAAGAGATATGATTTTTATTAACCGAAATATTGCCAACAATTTTCCCAGAAATGTCTGTAATCTGAATACTTTGATCAAGATAAATATCTTGTAACTCAATATTCAGCGTGTGATTTACAGGATTTGGGTAAACAGTCGCTTTTGGGTATTTTACTTCATGAACACCTACATATCCCCCCGAAGTAAGAAGGCTTTTTCTTGTAGTGTTTAGAATATTGTGCATATAGGTAACTTGTTGTTTGGTAAACATCAAAAGGACTTTGTCATCAGAGTAATCCATAAAGTTTACATACATATCATTACTCCCGCAAGATTGCGGAATGCTAGAGGGAACCCCATAAGTTTCAGAAGCCTGAGCAGGTGTGTCTGAGAAACCATCATCACTGGTACAACCTCCACCGCCCCATGTATGATCGAGTCCTAGATAATGTCCTGTTTCATGTACGCCTGTTCTTCCTAAATTAAAAGGAGCACCACTTGAGAATCCTACATGACGATAATGTAGTACCATTCCATCGTTTGGACTTCCGTGTGCTGGTGGTTGGGTGGCAAATCCAAGGGTGTTGTCACCAATTCTACAGACCCAAATATTCATATATTTTTTGGTGTCCCATGCGTTTGCCCCGCCAGTAGAAGTTTTTTTCATTTTATTATCTACAATAAATTCATCTACTGTTGTTGAATACCGGTTAATTCCTGTAGTGTAGTTTCCATTGGGATCTCTATCTGCAAGTGCAAAATGAATCTTTGAATAACCCTTTGCGGATTTAAAAACATTAGGAATATCTACAGAATCAGCATTAAGAGCTCGATAATCTTGGTTCATAATCGCTATTTGCTCATGGACTCTGGCATCGGGAATATTTTGTGCATTTGTTTTATAAAGAATATGAAAAACCACAGGAATGGTATCAGAATTAAAGTTATTTCTCATTTGAGGTTCACTCACAAAACGATGAACTCTAGACTCCTCAAGGTTTTGAAGATATCCCGGTATTTCTTTCTCCATTATATGGCTAAATGCATCGTGTGCACAGCGTTTATCCTGCGCTAATCCATTTGTCCAGAGTAGAATTGCAGAAAATAAAAATAGATTTTTGAACATATAGTTTGATTCTTTGTTTCCAAGGTTCATTTTGAATGTATTTGTCTTTTGGTAAATAGGAAGTTCTTAATAAATGCAGTAAAAAAGAGTAAAAATTTAGTTGCAAGTTAAATAATTTTCAAAATTATCTCTTCTGATAATTAATTTTACTCCTTAAAATTAAGGAAATAATACCATTTCTGTTTATTTATCGATAGAATGCCAACAGATAACTAAGTATCAATTTGAACGAGGAGAAGCAGTGATTGTTACCAGCTAATACCGGTATGGTGTTAATTATTTCAACGATATTTTAAGACAAAAATTGACTGGATTATCGATCATTTTTCTTGGGATTTCAGGGAGTTGTATATATTTGTTAAATATTTGAAGAATTACAATGAAAATCATCATAGCTGGCGCTGGAGAAGTAGGGTTTCATCTAGCAAAATTACTATCCTTTGAGGCTCAGGATATCACTTTAATAGACCTCAACCAAGAGAAATTAGAATACGCTGATAGTCATTTGGATATTATTACAATCTGTGATGATGCCACAGCACCAAGAGTCCTGAAGGAAGCACAAATAGAAGACGCTGATCTACTGATTGCCGTAACGGCATCTGATACCAGTAATTTTATGATTGCTGTTTTGGGGAAACGTTTTGGAGCTAAGAAGACGATCGCTAGAATGGGTTCTTATGCCTTTCAAAATTCTGAACAAAAGGAAGATCTTCGAGTTCTGGGTATCGATGAAGTCATCTCTCCCGAAAAATTAGCCGCTGATGAAATATTCAGTCTAATAGGTCAATCTTGTTTTAACGAATCTTTTGATTTTGATCATGGATTACTCCATTTGGTGGGGGCTGTGATTAAAGAAAATTCACCAGTTGCTGGGCTGACCATGGCAGAGGCAAGTATACGTTTTCATAATATCCCCTTTAATACCATTTCGGTTCAAAGAGATCGTAACCAAGAAACGATTGTGCCACGAGGAGAAACTGTTTTTATGCCTGGAGATCAAGTATATTTTGTAACTAATGAAGCCGGTTATAGAGATCTATATAAGCTGGTTGATCAAGAAAACAAGAAGATAGAAAAAATAATGATTCTAGGAGGGAGTAGGATCGGGGTTAATTCTGCTAAATTGCTTTGTGACGATAAATATCGAGTAAAATTATTTGAAAAAGATAAAGATAAATCTTTCAAGATTGCCGATAAATTTCCAGGAATGATGGTAATTAATGGAGATGGAAGAAATGTAGAGCTGTTACAAGAAGAAAATATTGATGATGTAGATGCCTTTGTAGCACTCACAGGAGATTCTGAAACCAATATTATGTCATGTTTGGTTGCAAAAGGACGAGGTGTTAAAAAAACCATAGCTTTGGTAGAAAACATGGATTATCTTCATTTATCTCAGTCCATAGGAATAGATTCATTGATCAATAAAAAATTCTTGGCAGCCAGCCAAATTGTAAGATATATCCGTTCTGGTGAAGTTTTGGCACTTACAAATATCAATAATAGCAATGCAGAAGTATTGGAATATGAAGTAAAAGAGCATTGCAAAATCAGAGGAAAAGAATTACGTGATTTACGTTTGCCAAGACAATCCATTGTAGGAGGAATTGTAAGAGGAGAGGATGGTATTTTACCAAAAGGTAACTTCAAAATAGAAGAAGGTGATCATATTTTGATTTTCTGTTTACCAGAGGCTATTTCGGACGTTGAAAAATTATTTAAATAAACCAAAATGGGTAAACTAAACTATGCAATGGTGATGCAAATCATTGCAGTGATTGTAAGATTTAGTGGAGGTTTTATTCTCCTGAGTTCCTTTGTGAGTTGGTTTTATGAAGAAAAAGTATTTGTAGATATCTTGTTAACTGGTTTGCTGTTAATCGGATTATCTTTTATTGGGAAATTCTTCCCAAAAACCCAAGATAAAGAACTTAGCAAGAGAGACGGTTATCTAGTAGTGGCTTTAGGATGGATTTTTCTGACTATTTCTGGTGCTTTACCTTATTGGTTTTCTGGAGCAATCCCCAATTTTACGGATGCTGCTTTTGAATCTATCTCTGGATTTACCACAACAGGTTCTTCCATTCTTACGGATATCGAATCTATGCCCAAAGGATTACTTTTTTGGAGGTCGATGACGCATTGGCTTGGAGGAATGGGGATCATCGTTTTGGCTGTGGCTATTTTACCTCTTCTTGGTGTTGGAGGAATGCAGTTGTTTGTAGCCGAAGCTCCTGGACCTTCTGCGGATAAATTAAGACCTAGGATTGCCGATACTGCAAAAAGGCTTTGGATACTCTATGTGGCACTCACTGGAATTCAGTCTATTCTATTGAGAATCGCTGGAATGAACTGGTTTGACTCTGTCAATCATGCACTTTGTACGCTTTCTACAGGTGGTTTTTCCACCAAAAATGCTTCTTTGGCTCATTGGAATGACAATCCATGGATTCAGTATATCGTAATTATTTTTATGTTTATCGCTGGAGCGAACTTTGTACTTACCTATTTTGCTCTAAACGGAAAAGTGAAAAAACTTACAGGAAATGAGGAGTTTCGTTACTATTTCGGAATAGTAGCATTGTTTACCATTGTTTCTACTCTTTTTATATACTTTCAGGCAGATGTATCTCAAAGCTCAATTGCTCATCCAATGGTTTGGGGAGCTTTAGAAAGTGCTTTCCGCCATGCACTTTTTCAAGTATTAGCGGTAATCACCACAACGGGTTTTGTTACAGCTGATTTTACCATGTGGACTCCCATTTTAACAGTACTCTTCTTTGGGATGATGTTCTTGGGTGGATCTGCGGGTTCTACAAGTGGTGGGGTTAAATTTGTAAGACATATTATCATGATAAAAAATGGTTTTATGGAGTTTAAAAGACAATTACATCCCAAGGCGATTATACCCGTTCGTTTCAACGGAAAAGCAGTTCACATGAAGATTGTTTATAATATTCTGGCGTTTTTTGTAATTTATATGTCCTTTTTTATCATTGGAGCTTTGGCTTTGGCACTTACAGGACTCGATTTTCTTACTGCCATAGGTGGTTCTGCCACGGCTTTAGGGAATGTAGGACCTGGTCTTGGAGATGTAAGCCCAGTAGATAATTTTGCACATTTACCCGCTGCTGCAAAATGGATTACTTCTTTTTTAATGATTATTGGACGTTTAGAATTGTTTACATTTTTAATTATCTTAACTCCATATTTTTGGTCTGAAAGATTTTAATTGTTTCCCATATGCTAGAAGAACTTTTATCGATAGACAAAGAAATTTTCATTTATCTTAATAACCTTGGGACAGAGACTTGGGATGGCTTTTGGTTATTTATCACAAATAAATATACCATGATAGGCTTCTATGTCTTGATGATGTATTTTATGTACAAAAAGTTTGGAAAGAAATTTTGGATTCCCTTACTTTTTACAATTCTTTGTGCCGCTTTAAGTGATCGTATTTCAGTGGATCTTTTTAAAGAAGTTTTTAAAAGACTTCGTCCTACCCATGATCCATCAATGGACGGTTTATTCCGAGCTTTACAAGGGAAAGGTGGTCCATATACATTTGTGTCTTCTCATGCTACCAATGTTTTTGCAATGTCTTTTTGGTTATATCATTTGCTCAAAAAAGATTTCCCTTTTCTCAAATGGTTGTTTCTAGGGGCAACTATTGTGGCTTATAGTCGCATTTATGTGGGAAAACATTACCCTTTGGATCTAATTGGCGGAGCTTTATTAGGTTTAATAATCGGAAAAATGGTCTTGGAATTATTTCGTTTTCTATCTAAGAAATGGTTTGGGAATTACCTGTTAAAATAAAGGTGAAAAATAGGTAAATGAACACTGTTATTTGGTTAAGTGGAAGGATTCAGCGGTAAGAAAACCTTAAAAAAATGAAGCCTATTTCTTCAAAATTCCTTGATATTCCAAAATATTTTGAGCAACTCCATTCACATAGTTTTTTCTCATATCTAGAGTTTTGGCAAGTTCTGCTCCTTCAAACCCAGAAATGTTTTGATTGCTAATGTGTTGGTTAAAAAAGGTTAGATAATCATGAGCCAAAGGCAGATAAGACCAATGCCATTTCTCCTCTGAATAGCCTGTTCTACCGTTTTCGGCTGTATATACTTGATAAAACCCAAATTTGTGTGCATTTTGCACTAACCATTCATATTCTTTTTTCCCCTTTCCATGATCAAAATATTCATTATTTAAGTTGTTGATGTCTATGTCTGTTCCCCAATGATGGCGAGAAGTAGAGGGCATAGAAGAATACTCCAATATTTTTTTTGCTCGATCTAGCGGTGTGAGCTCCTCATATCTTTTCCATTTGCGTTCCCAGATTGCTTTTTGTTCCCAAAAACTGCGTGTTCCCGAAAGTATTTTTAGTGAAATATCGGCTTTTTGTGCGGCTTTTGCCATGGCAACAAACTGTTGTAGCGTTTCTTTTTGGATATAGATTTTCTTGGTAGAAAGATGAGTAGGCACCACTTTGAAATTGGCGTGTTTTCGATAATTGAATTTTCCCATTACAAAAGTTTTATCAAGATCTAATAGAGCGATTTTTTCTCCCAAAAACTTGGGTTTTTTCTTGGTTATAAGGTCTATAAAGACTTTTGTTTTCGCAAGATATTCTCTCAAAACCGTTTTCCAACCATAACGATTACTCACACTTTGTGCATTAAACCCAATGGCTTTTATAGAGAATCTTGAAGCCAAAAATACGGCTCTTTGGTTATGAAACTCTTGAGAAATAATTGTAAATCGTTTTTGACCAAATACTTCCTTTGCTCTTACAACAGAATCTAATGTTCGGAAACCCGCATAATCCAAATAAATTTTATGGGCAGGAATTCCTCTTTTAATCAGTTCGTTTTTTATTTCCCTTGGCTCATTATAATAAATTGTTCCATTATCCCCACTCACAAGGATAATATCTATTTTTTTTGCCTCAAAAAGGGAAACAGCAGCATCAATTCTGTATTGAAAATAAAGATTGATAAAATTGTTTTTTACATATTTAGAAGTTCCTAAAAGTAGTCCTACTTTATTATGAGGTATTTCTTTTGTTGAGGTATAAAGATAGGGCTTACTGTTTTTGATGATTTTAGAATTGGCAATAAACACCATGAAAACTACTAGGACTAGACTAATAGAAGCGAAAAAAAACAATCGTTTTAAGATTTTAGAAATATTCATAATTCTATGAATTTGTAGGGGTGGAAATTATATATATCTTCATCAAAAAGAGACCTTATGTCATTACTAAAGGATTATTTAATTCATTCATAATAGTTACGATATTATGAAACACGTGGGGAAAACACTAGAAATGGTATATTATCTTCTATCTTGAGCAAACCAATACCATTTGATAAAATCTAAAAGTACTAAATTTTTAGTTTGAATGCAAATCCATTTTATTATCGGGTGAAATAAATGCATAACAAATAGAAAGACTGGCTTCCATTTTCCAATCTTTCTATCAAAAGCAATGAGTTTACTATCTTTAGATTGAATTTTGCCTAATGCGTAGAGTTTTCTAAGGTTTAAAGATCCTTCAATGGATTTGTTTACAAAATCTTTATTTTCATTGAGTCCTAAATGCAATAATCTATTTTCTATTCTTTGGATTTTGATTCCCTTTTCTAGGGCTTGAATACCAAAAATAAGGTCCTCATAGCCATAGTCCTTAATGTTTTCGTCAAATTTCACTTTATTGAAAGCTAATTTGTTAAGAAAAAAATTATTAGACTTAAAGCCTAATTCATCTTTTATTTCCTTTTCGATACCATATTTCCAATGAAACTCACAACGTGTATCTTTACAAGAAATTTCATAAGCCGTTCCTCCACAAAAAATGGTGTTTTGTTCATTCAGAAGTGCTAAATCCCAATATTTTTTTAGAAAATCTTCCTTTAGGGTCATTGAGTCACCGTCCAAAAATAGCAACCAATCATACCGAGCCTTTTCAGCTAAGAGATTTCTGTTTTTAGCACGTCCCACATTTTCCATCAAAACGGAATAAAAAGTGTTGGGAAGCTTATTGATGTCTTCTTTTTGAGGGAAATGGGAAGCATCATCAAAGCCAATGATTTCAAATGGAATATTTAAAGAAAGAACCTGTTGATGAAGCTGCTTTACAAAGTCTGTAATATCCCAATGATAATTTGCAATGAGTATCGATAATCCTTGCATTTACGAAGGAATTTGATCTATTTCTTGAATTTTCCCTTGAATACATTGATACATCTTGCTGGGATAGGCCTTAACGATATTATAATCATGTGTCACCATCACTACAGCCTGTCCTTTTTCTTGAATTTCTTTGAGTAGTTTCATGATTTCCATAGAAGTATTCGGGTCTAAGTTACCTGTAGGTTCATCGGCAAGAATTAATTGAGGATCGTTGAGCAAAGCTCTTGCAATAGCGATTCTTTGTTTTTCACCACCCGAAAGTTCATGAATTTTCTTAAATCGTTTATTTTGCATTCCTACTAAAAGAAGTAATTCATCGATTCTTTGATCAATTTTCTTTTTATCTTTCCAATCGGTAGCTTTTAGAACAAAAGCTAAATTTCCTTCTACATTTTCATCTGGAAGGAGTTGAAAATCTTGGAAAACAATCCCAATTTTTCTTCTTAATAGATGATTTTTCTTCTTTTTTAAGGTTTTAAGATCCATATTGCAGACTGTTAAAGTCCCTTTTTCAAAAGGAATGTCGGCATAAATGGCTTTTAGTAAGCTACTTTTACCAGATCCTGTTTTCCCTAAAAGATAGACCCATTCTCCTTTTTCTACGGTAAAATCTACCTCTGAAAGGATTAAATGATCTTCTTGAATTATATCAATATTTTTTGCTGCTATCAGTGTGTTCATTCTTTTTAACGAAAATATGCTACTAAACTAAAAAAAATCTTTTTACTATTCTTAATTTAGCAGAAACAAGTAAAGATTATTTTATGAATAACTATTTTAAAGCATTAATATTCACCAGTGCTATTTCTTATAATCTTATGGCACAACATCAGTTGCCCATAAGTGATCAAAATAGTTTATTAACAAAAGCTTCTCAATTAATAAATGATGAACAATTTGCTTTAGCAAAAGAAGAACTGTCAGATTATTTACTCATTAATGAATCTGTGGCTGAGAAAAAAACTCGGAAACATGCAGAGATGCTCATGGCATATTGTTCTATAAAAATGGATGAAGAGAACTCTGTGGAAGTTGCCGAGAAGTTTATCGATGAAAATCCAGAAGATATTGATAAAAATCTTTTGTATTTTGAACTTGCCAATAAAGCTTTTCAGAAAAGAAATTATAACAAAGCTTTGCATTATATAGATGCATGCGATGCAAATTTTCTTTCAAAAGAAAAGAGAGAAAAATACAGTCTTTATGAAGGATATTCTTTCTATAAAGCAGGTAAAATAGACAAAGCCTTAGAGGTCTTTTCTCGACTTGCAAATAGTTCCAAAAAATATCAATATGAAGCACACTGGTATAAGGCATTAATTCATTTTGAAAAAGAAAACTGGCAAAATTGTATTAATGAAATACAAACGGTAAAAAATCATATTCCAGCAAATCAATGGAGTATATATGAGGTGAAATCCCTCTATAATCTTGGTAGATTTAATGAGGTTGTTGATAAAAAATACTCGAATTCTAACCAAGGAAAAGCCAAGTGGGAAATTTTGGAAATAGAAGGACTAAGTCAGTTTCATCTTAAAAATAAGCAAGAAACGGCAAAAATTCTTGGCGAATTATATCAAAAGAAGCAAAGCATGAGTGCCGAGTCTCGTTATGCTTTGGCATTTACCCATTATCACCTTGGAGATAAGAAAATGGCAGAGAAAGTGGCAAAATCTGTTAAGAGAGATCACGAATCTTTAGATTATCAGAATGCTCAGTTTCTTTTGGCAAAAATTTATTTAGAAAATAAGGACAAAGAGAAGGCAGCTTTTGCTTTAGAGCAGGTTCTTAAAAATAAAAACGAACTGGGTTCTCAAGAATTATCACATTATCAATTGATCAAATTATCTTTTGAGCAAAAAATATCTTTTGTAGATACAGAGGAATTTATTTATTCCTTTATGGAAAAGTATCCAAACTCAGTTTACAAAGAAGAATTGTTTGGTCTTTTGGTTCAAAATTTCATTAAAAATAAAGAATACGAAAAAGGCGTTGGACTTTTAGAAAGTGTTGAACTTAGAGATATCCGTTTAAGAAAATTGTATCAAGAAATCTGTTTGTATAGAGGGATTCAATACTATAATCTAAAAGATTACCCTAAAGCCATAAGCTTCTTTGATAAGTCAATGACCCAAAAGGTGAATCCAAGATACACTGCAAAAGCTAGTCTTTGGAAAGCCGAGGCGTTGAATCAGCAAAAGGATTATGCAAAGGCTTATCAAGAATACAAAAAATTTGATCAGCTTTATGCTTCAAGATCTGCGAGTACAGAACGAAATATCTATAAATATCATTTTGGATATACCGCATTTAAACAGCAGAAATACAGTCAGGCTGTAAAACAATGGGAACGATTTGTGAACTCACCAGGGATTGATCAAGCACAAAAAGTAGATGCTTACCTTCGTTTAGGAGATGCTTATATGTTGATGCGTTCTTTTGATAAAGCTAAGGATAATTTTAGAATGGCAGCAGATATGGAAGGTGATCATATGGATTATGCAACCTATCTAGAAGCCATTTGTGAAGATGTTTTAGGAAATAAAGAAAATGTAATTCAAATTTTAACAAATTATGGATTGAGTTATCCAAACAGTATTTATGCAGATGATGCCTTGTTTTACCTTGGAGATACACATTTTAAAAGAGGAAATCAAGGAAAAGCTTACAGTCTCTTTAATAAATTTGTAAAGAAATATCCAAATAGTAAGCTATTACCCAATGCCGAAATAAGTATTGCGAATATTAACTATAATAACCGTTACTATGATTTGGCTTTACAAAACAATAAAGACATTGTAAGTAAATATCCAAATACAGAATTTGAAAAACAAGCCATTGAGAATATCAAAAACATTTACTATTCTCAAGGAAATGCCCAATCTTATTTAGATTATATTGCGGCACTAGGGAAATCAGATGAATCTCAGGAAAGCTTGGATAATTATACATATAACTCAGCTTTTAAACTTTTTAAAGAAGCAAATTTTACAGAGGCTGCAAAAAGTTTTGAGTTTTATCTCCAGAAATTTCCAAAAGGAATTCATTTAAAAGAATCTCAATTTTATTTAGCACACGCATATTTAAAAACAAACCAAGAAGACAAAGCAGCAAGTAGCTTAGAGAAAGTAGTAGCAGAAGAAAATTATAATGAGTTTTCTGAAGAAAGTTATTTGCGATTAGCAAATTTGAATTACAACAAAAAGAACTTTGCTAAAGCTAAAAAATATTATCAGAAACTAAAAGACAAAGCGAATACTGATAATTACTTAAAGAAATCTATGATTGGTTTAATGAGAACATCGAAGGAGCTCAAACAGTTTGAAACAGTAATGACCATGTCCTCTTCTTTACTATCCAGAACAGACATTAGCGAAGCACAGAGAACAGAAGCTTCTTATTTGCTTGGAGTTTCAGCATTTGAAAACGGGTCTTATAAAGTGGCACAAGAACAATTACAGCCTTTTGCGAACAATGTAGGATCGCCACATTTATCTCAAGCAAATTATTATCTTCTGTCTATCTTAAGTAAGAAAGGAAACTATAAAGGTGTTTTGAAATATTTTTATAATAATAACGCCAATTTTAGATCTGATAAAGAAATTTACGGAAAAAGTATGATGCTTTATGCACAAGCTTATCAAGAACAAAAAGATTTTGAAAACGCTAAACTTGTCTATCAGAAAGTAATAGACATTAATCCAAATGAGCACATTGTTTCTCAAGCAAAAGAAGCATTAAGTCAATTGGAAAGTAAATAAGAAGATGAAAATATTTAGCATGAAAAAAAGATATATAGCAAGTTTCTTGTTTTTAGGAACTGTTACCAGCCTTTTGGCACAAGTAGATTCTGTTCAAAATAATCAGTCGGATTTTAAAAAATCTTACGAACTCTATAAAAATTACCAGCATATTGTTAAAAATGTCAATAGGCTGGAAAATAGACCTCATTTTTCGGATACTAATTTTATTCCACGAACCTTTACTTATGATCTTCCCGTATTAGTAAATGATCAGCCAAGTATTCAAAAAGGAAATATAGAAAGACAATTATTTAACCCTGTTTCTTCTGATGGTGTAGGGATGCTTTATAATAATTATGCATTGGTAGGCTATGAAACAAAACACGCTCCCTTTGCCGAAGTTTCTTTTTATAAAAAAGTAGATGATTTTGGAATAGGAGCTGTAGGTTTTTATAAAACTGATAATCAACAAAACAACCAAATTCCCTATTTAGGATACCGCAAGGGAGGATTAAAGGTTTATACCGATTATCATGGACAAGATCTAAATTCCAAGGCACATATTTCTTACCAAAGTAGGACACACTATTTGGCAGATTTGATTGCAGGATCAGATTTTTATGCAAGAGATAAAGTAGGATATGATTTTTTCTCCTTTGAGGGACAATTATCACCTGTTTCAAAAAAATCTTTTCTAAAAAATATAAGTATAGCTTATGATTATGCAGGATTAGAAAAACATGCAGCCAACAACAGAATTGACTTAAAAGCTTCGCTTGCCCAATATTTAATTTTGGATAAAATGAAATGGCATGTTGATGGTTCTTTCACTTTCTCAGAAAATTCTTTTGAGAACGCTTCATTTTCCTCAAATAATATGAACCTTTTTGTTTTGAGACCTGGGATTTCTGGTTATCTAAATAAGCTTCATTATCGTTTGGGTATAAAATATCTCAGAAAAAGTCAATCAATAAATCAAACAGGCGAAACAGACTCATATTATCCAGAATTAAGCGTGCAATACACTTCTAAGTACCATACTTTTTTTGGAGGTTTTGAAGTAGATCATCGTATAAATGACTATCACCAACTCGTAAGAACGAATCCGTTCTTAACAAGAGGTGTACAAACAGTAAACACAAGAATTTCACCTTTCTTTTTTGGAGGGATAAAAGGAGTGTATAAAGATTTCGATTATCAATTATCAGGGCGTTATTTTATAGGAGGAGAATTTTTATTCTTTGATAAAATGCAAACGACAGTAAACGGTTACCTAAAAAATAGTTACACAGCCACCCATTTAGAGGGAGATAAATTCGAAGTTTCGGCAAAAATAAAATATCCATTTAGTTCCAAGCTGAGCTTGAATGCCGAGGGGCTTTTTCAGGTTTTTAATTTAGCGAATAATCAAATTACTCGTCATACACCTGTATTGACACTTATGGCAGCTACAGAGTACCGCTTTACTGATGATTTTACAGCCTATGGATCTGCTAAAATTAGTTCAGAGCAAGAATTTGTTATCATAGATCCTTTAGCAGATATTTCGGGATCGAAATCTACTACCGCCATTTTTGATTTATCAGTGGGTGCTAAATATGATTTTGATGACCAATGGAGAGGATTTCTAGAAGTAAATAATTTGTTAAATAGAGAATATGAAATATGGCAAAACTATGGACAGAAAGGAATATTCTTGAGAGGAGGAATAAGATTTAAGTTCTAAGGAAAATATTCTTTTTTTAATAGAAAAAAGGCTATATTTGTTAGGAAGATGAAAAGTGTGTACCCACACAAGTTTTCTACAAAAGTTTAGTTGTTATAGTAGTGAACCTTTGGATTTTTTCAAAGGCTCACTTTTTTACGCTAGAAACTATCGATTTGTAGAACAAGCAAATTCATTCAATAAAATTTTAATCAAGAACATTATAAATGTCTGAAGAAAATAAAAACCCAGAATACTCAGCAGGGAGTATTCAAGTACTAGAGGGATTAGAGGCCGTAAGAAAAAGACCGGCAATGTATATCGGAGACATTGGGGTGAAAGGACTACATCATTTGGTTTATGAAGTAGTAGATAACTCTATTGATGAAGCATTGGCAGGTCATTGTGATACTATTTCTATTTGGATTAACGAAAATAACTCCATTACCGTTCAAGATAATGGGCGTGGAATTCCTACAGCCATGCACCCAAAGGAGAAAAAATCTGCCCTAGAAGTAGTAATGACCGTACTACACGCTGGAGGTAAATTCTCAAAAGATTCTTACAAAGTTTCTGGAGGGCTTCACGGAGTAGGGGTTTCTTGTGTAAATGCACTTTCTACAGATTTGAAGGTAAATGTACACCGTGGTGGTAAAATTTTCCAACAAGAATACAAAATTGGAGTTCCACAGTATGATGTAAAAGAAGTAGGAGTTACGGATATTACAGGAACTGTTGTAACATTCCAGCCAGATATGAGCATCTTTACAGAAGGTGTATATCACTATGAGATTCTTGCTAATAGAATGCGAGAATTGGCATACTTAAATAAAGGAATAACGATTCATCTTATAGATAAAAGAAACAAAGATGAAAAAGGGGAGTATATTCAAGATACTTTTATTTCAGAAAATGGACTAGAAGATTTTATCAAATTCTTGGACGAATCTCGTGAAGTTCTTACCAAAAATGTGATCCACATGGAAGGGGAGAAAAACGATGTTCCGGTAGAGGTAGCAATGCAATATAATACTTCTTATACAGAGAATTTGTATTCTTATGTTAACAATATTAATACCCATGAAGGAGGAACTCACTTAGCAGGTTTCCGTAGAGCACTTACAAGGACGTTAAAATCCTATGCCGAAAAATCGGGTATGTTGGCAAAAGAGAAAATCACCGTTAGTGGAGATGATTTCAGAGAAGGACTTACAGCAGTTATCTCTGTAAAGGTAATGGAGCCTCAATTTGAAGGTCAAACCAAAACTAAACTAGGTAATAAAGAAGTTTCTGGAGCTGTAGATCAATTGGTAGGAGAGATGCTTTCCAATTTCTTGGAAGAAAACCCTGTAGAAGCCAAGGATATTATCCAAAAGGTAATTATTGCAGCAAAAGCCCGTCATGCAGCCAGAAAGGCAAGAGAGATGGTGCAGAGAAAAACTGTAATGTCTTTAGGTTCGCTTCCTGGTAAATTATCTGATTGTTCAGAAAAAGATCCTGCCCTTAGTGAAATATTCCTTGTAGAGGGAGACTCTGCAGGAGGTACAGCTAAGCAAGGTAGAGATAGAATGTTTCAAGCCATTTTGCCTTTAAGAGGAAAAATATTGAACGTTGAAAAAGCACTTCCATATAAAGTTTTTGAAAACGAAGAAATCAAAAATATGTTTACCGCTTTGGGAATCACTATAGGAACCGAAGAGGATAGCAAAGCTTTAAATTTGTCAAAACTGAGATATCATAAAATAGTTATCATGTGTGATGCCGATGTCGATGGATCTCATATTGCTACATTGATTCTTACATTTTTCTTCCGTTATATGAGAGAATTGGTAGAGCAAGGATATGTGTATATAGCAACACCTCCACTTTATCTCGTGAAAAAAGGAAGTAAACATCGTTATGCATGGGATGATAATCAGCGAGATATGCTCGTTAGAGAACTAGGAGGAGAAGAAGGTAAAGGTGTAAATATCCAAAGATATAAGGGTCTTGGAGAAATGAATGCTGAACAACTTTGGGATACTACTATGAACCCAGAACACAGAACTCTTAGGCAAGTTTCTATTGATAACCCAGTGTTAGCAGATCATACTTTTTCAATGCTTATGGGAGACGAAGTTCCACCACGTAGAGAGTTTATTGAGAAAAATGCAACCTATGCAAATATTGATGCTTAATAGTTGTTATTGTTTCTGATTTTTTAAATAAGTCATATATAAAACCACTTAAAACAATGCTTTTAAGTGGTTTTTTTATTTTTAATACAATAGAAAAAGAAGTGAGACCTTTTACTGGTATGATATGAGGTAATGATTAAAACTTGTTGAAATCAGTGATATAAGCGAGAATTGAACAAGTAATCACTGCGATACTAGTATAAACCAAAAAAAGTCCTTTACAATAAAAAATTGCAAAGGACCTCTAGAAACTATTGAAACAATAGATAAAATTGTGTAATAGTTATTTTACAAACTTGATTGATTTGTTTTCTGTTTGGATCAAATAAGTTCCTTTTGAGAGTGTAGGAAGTTCTACTATATTTGATTCGTTTACTGTAGAGCTAGAAACCAATTTTCCGTTTATATCAAAGATATTGATCAATCCAGAGTATGCTTTTGAGAAAACTAATTCATTATTATGAATAAAGATATCTTCTTTTTTGTTCAATTCTTCTACGCCAATTCCTAGAGTTTCAAAAGTGAAAATACTAATTGTACCACTCACTTCATTTGAAGTAATCAAGAGATTTTTGTTTGCAGGACTTTCACTTGCAGGAATAAACAAAATTCCTTCAGGAGCTAAATCTTTTGCTTGAGCTGATTCTGCGTCTACAGAAAAATTACGATTGTTTAAGTATTGGACGAACTCTGGTGACGATGGGTTGGAAACATCATAAATCATAACACCACCTATTCTTTCAAGACCTATAAAAGCGTAAGTTTTACCATCTACCACTCCAATGGTTACTGCTTCGGGCTCAGTTCCCTTGTTGTCTGATCTTTTATCAAAAGAATCATTATCGTCGTTGTCAGCATTGAAGTAGCTAGGTAATGAGTCTTTTATTGTTTGAGCAAAGTCATCTCCAGAATCATAAACTAGGTTGAGGTTTTCATCAAAGATAGAAAAAGAACGAGCACCGTAAGTATAAAGTGTTTCATATTGTCCATCATAATTAGAATCTCCCATAGAAACGGTAGCTTTCATTCTCCCTATTTTTTCATCTTCTTGAAGTGATGCTGCATTTGGGAAGGCAATTGTATCAAGATCCATTTTAGATATTTTAGACTCATCTTCGTATTCATCATATTCTTTTCCGTCTCCTTCGTTTGCGGTAGCAATATAAGTAGTTCCACTAATTTCAAAAGAAGCAATGGCATCTGGTTGATACATTCCCATTATTGGGTAGTTTGAAATATTAATTGCTCCATCTTTGTCGGAACCATCAAGTCCATTTCCGGCAGCATTATGGTCTTTAAATCCAAGACTTTTTAGCATGCTGATAGAGTTATCGGCAAGTTTTATTTTTGCCATTGCATTGTTCTCTTGGAAAACAACATAAGCATATTCAGAGTTTTTGTCTACAGTAATATATTCTGGTTCTAGTTCAGATTGTACAGTATGACTAACTTTGTCTTCAAAAACATTAATACGATCATCAATAAAACGCAGCTCTACTTTATCAAAAGCAGCAAAGTCACTTCCACCATTCTGTTTAGCCATTAGTCTAAGTCTCACGTGCGAAGTCCCAGCAGGAATAGCAATATTGGTTCTTTGCCAAGCATCAGTATTTTTATTTAAAGCAACGTAATTTGACATTTCCCAATCTGTACCATTGTTAAAATTAAGAATATATCCTATAGAGTCAGTACCATCATAACCAATTGCATTGTGATAAAAAGAAACATGGCCACCACTAACTTTACTTGAGATATCTTTAGTGTCAAAAGTGATTGTGTGCCATCCATCATGATTTGGGTTATCAAGATCCAAAAGACCGAATATAGAATCCCCTTGAACTGGCTTAATTTCGTTATTTGTTTTATTAAACTTATTGATGACACCCCATACATCTCCATATAAGATTACATTGGTATCTTGGTCATTATAGGTTGTAGGGTTAAGTGCATAATCCCAGTCTCCTTGACCATCGAATGAGTTTCGAATAGTTTCGAAATTTGCAAAATTGATTTCTTGCGAAACTGCTGAAGCAATTCCTCCGGAAATATCTATGATATGAATAGTACCATTTGGATTCTTAGAATAATCATCATTAGGCTCTCCTTCACAAGCAACAATAACCTTTTTACCATCTGGGGTAACTGTTACCATATCAGGAAGTGCACCCACTGTAATTTCTTTTTCAAATGTACCGTTCATATCAAAGAAAACTACTTTTCCGTTTTCTTGTTTGTCTGAATTTTCTACAGCGGCAATAATTTTACCATTTTTGATCACTACAGAATTTGCTCCAGCTCCATAAGAACTAAGTGAGATACTATCAATTTTGGTTGGGTTTTGGATATTTGAAAGATCCAAAATATCCAAAGTTCCTTGATGAGCATTAACAAAGACTAGTTTCTTAGTAGTTGGGTCGAAAGCTGAAATTTCGGCAGCTCCATCATCAAAGATTCCAGAATGATAGGTAGATACGTGTTCTAATACTGGATAGTTTTGTGCATTTGCCATTAATACACAGGCGAATAACGCAGAGAATAATGTTTTCTTCATGTTTCTATATATTTAGCTACGAAGTAAAGCTTCTGGTGTTATTCTAATTTTAGAAGGAAGAAAAGAAAATAATATTTTCAAGTAAGATTAATGTTAAATGTGAACTTTGTTTTAAGTTTTGTTTTTATCATTAAGTGTTAATGAAAATAGTTGTATTAAATAGAATTAATTTGTTGAGGAATTTTTGTTAAATTTTGTCAGATTTCTGACGGAATTATTATGAAATTGTAAATAATTAAGACTGTATTTTTATATTTAGTGTCAATCTTTTGACGTAATTAAACTAAATACAGTCATTAGTATGACGGAATTTCTATAAAATTATAAATCATTGAAACTGTATTTTTAATAATTGCGTCAATCATTTGACGGAATTTAGAAAAATACAGTCATTATAATGACGTAATATCTTTAAAATTATGAATTATTGAGACTGTATTTTTCGTATTTGCGGTAATATATCGACGGAATTTTATTAAATTGCATTAATTAACTGACGGAATTACTGTAAATTCCGTCGATAATATGATGGAATTATGAAAAAAATAATTCGAGATTTAACAAACTTAGTTCTGAGAAAACTACAACCGAACAAAGTGATAATCATCTTCGGAGCAAGAAGAGTAGGAAAAACTGTGCTCGTAAAAAAAGTATTATCCCAAGTGAAAGAACCTGTACTGTATCTAAATGGGGAAGATATCAATGTGCATTTTCGATTAGAAACACGAAGTATAGAAAATTACAAACAAGTGATAGGGTCATATAGGTTACTTTATATAGATGAAGCCCAAAAAATTCCTGACATTGGACAAAAACTTAAATTGATGATAGATGAAATAGAGGGATTAAAAATAATCATCTCAGGTTCGTCAGCTTTTGATATTCTAAAAAACACTGGAGAACCCTTAACAGGGCGGAAGTATTCTTTCCATCTCTATGCTTTTTCTGAAAACGAATTTCTTCAAACAGAAAACAGCATCGAAAAAATGGAAAGAATGAAAGAACGTTTGGTTTTTGGGAATTACCCAGAGCTTATTCATCTTACCGATCGTGAAGACAAAATAGATTACCTTAATGAAATGGTCAGCTCTTATCTATTAAAAGATATTTTAATATATGATCACTTAAAAAATGCCCAAAAAATATACAATCTTCTTAGATTAATAGCTTTTCAGATAGGAAAAGAAGTTTCACTTCAGGAACTTGGAAAGCAATTGGGAATTAGTAAAAATACAGTAGAAAAATACCTGGATTTACTGTGTAAAGTTTTTGTGCTTCATAAAGTGGAAGGATTTAGTAGAAATATGAGAAAAGAGATTACTAAAAGCTCCCGTTGGTATTTTTTGGATAACGGCATTCTTAATGCAGTCATTGCTAATTTTAACACCGTAGAGCAGAGGAATGATGTAGGAGCTTTATGGGAGAACTATATGATTGGTGAGCGATTGAAGTTTCAAGAGTATAATAGACTTTCCTCTAATAACTACTTTTGGCGAACCTATCAACAGCAAGAAATAGATTGGGTTGAAGAAAGAGAAGGAAAACTTTTTGGATATGAATTCAAATGGAAGGAATCCAAAGTGAAAATACCAACCCAATGGAAAAAGGCTTATCCCGATGCTTCTTTTGAGGTGATTAATAAGGATAATTATACGGATTGGATCATTAGGGAGGATAAATAATTATGGGTATTGGAGCAAAAATAAAAATTGCCGAATCAGAGTTGTCTTTAGGAGCAAAAGGAAAAGCATTTAGACGATTAGAGAATTTAACGCAGTACCATCCAAATAATATGGAACTCAGAAACCAAGTGGCGGAAATCTATTATGAAAGTGGATTCTATGATCTAGCAGGTAAATTCTGGATTTTTCATGATCCAAAAGAACCGCGTATTTCAAAATGTGTGAGCATTTATGAAAAATCAATGAATAACTCAGGTTTTAGAATCCTGAACGATTTAGTTTTTAGAGGGAATAAGAAGGATCTTCCTATTTACGGTCAAAAGAAATTAGAAGAATTGGAGGAGAATAGTTTAGCATTTTATCATTCCATCCCAGAATTTGTATCGAAATTAAAAACCGTTGAAAATAAATCTACAAAATTTGAAAAACAAACATGGAAAGAACAACTGTCTCAAATAATCTTATTCTCTACAATCATTTATTATTCTTTTTCTTGTAGGCTTGATAAGTACTATTATGTGGCTGTTTTAATGTAAGTATTTTCATTTTCTAGAACTCAAAAAATATCACTACATTTACCTCAATAAATTAAAGGTTATGAACTTGAAAACCAAATCGAAATCTTGGAGAGAACGTTGGCATGAGATTATTTATGAAGCAGATACAAAAGAAGGAAAGCTGTTTGATATCATATTACTCATACTCATACTGTCCAGTATTGGTGTGGTAATGTTAGAAAGTGTGGAAAGCTATAGAGAAACACATTCCAATTTGTTGAATTATGCAGAGTGGGTGATTACTATATTTTTCTCCATAGAGTACATTATGCGTATTTTGGTAATCAATAAACCTTGGCGTTATATATTTAGTTTTTATGGAATTATTGATCTACTTTCTACAATTCCTAAATATTTGAGTTTATTCTTTGTGGGAACACATGTTTTTGTTGCTGTTCGTGCTTTAAGATTGCTAAGAGTTTTTAGAGTACTCAAGTTAGTGAGATATGTTGGAGAAGCAAATCTTTTGATGAAATCTCTAAAGGCCAGTAAAGCAAGAATCTTGGTTTTTTTGATGGCAGTTTTTAGTTTATCAATAATTTTAGGAACAATAATGTATCTAATAGAAGGACCTGAAAATGGATTTACAAGTATTCCCAGAAGTTTTTATTGGGCAATAGTTACATTAACTACCGTGGGTTACGGAGATATTTCTCCACACACTGCATTGGGGCAATTTATTGCGACCATTGTTATGATTATGGGATATGGAATTATTGCTGTCCCTACGGGGATTGTAACAGTAGAAATGAGCAAGCAAGCCCAGAAAGACATAGATCTCAATACCCAATCTTGTAGATCATGTTCGGCAGAGGGGCATTTGGACGAAGCAGAGTATTGTTACTCTTGTGGCGAGTTTTTGTAAATTAAGGTTAGCTTAGCTTTTTCATTTTTTTGTTGAGTAATAATATCTCATTTTGCAGATTATTTTTTGCTCGTTTTTCATAGATATTTCTAAAGTAAGCCGTTTTGAAGATAGTATCTGAGCTCAATAAATTTTGCAATACCAGAATTCTTCCATGGTAATACTGTCTATTTGAGTACATTTTGTATTCATTTCGAATTTGATTACAATAATTTTCATAAACAGATTCATTTTCACCTAATATAGCTAAATCTATATCTAATAGATAGTTAGTGTCTAGGTGACTACTTTTTTCATGCCTTTTTGTCGCTTCTATCTGTTCTGAGCATTTCTGTATATTGGTGAAACTTGTTTTAGACAAATGCTTTTGCATCAAAATTGCACTCTGCTTTTCATTGTCATTGGCGGTAGCATCATAAATGATATCATGATAGAAGACGGAAAGCTTGAAAGAATCTAAATCGTCAATATCATTTTTGACGTTTTCTAATTCCTCAAACATCAGGGTTAGGTGGCGTAAATTATGGTAATGCCTTGAATGATCATTGTAAGCATTTTCAATTTCGGACCAACATTTTTTTATATACTGTACATCATTAGAGTATTTGGAGAGTAGGTTGATGTATAAATTATTAAGCATATTGTTTTAGTATCTAGAGATTTAAATTTAGGCTTTTTTCTGTTAGTAAGAAAGGTATTGTGTTTTAATTACTAAGGTGGTGAATAATTTTATTCATCTACTGTTGTGTCTTTTAAAGAATATCGGGGAGTATGAAAAGAATTGTCAGATATTTTTTTCTAGTGCTGATAACTCCTGAAATTGGAATATGTTTTTTAATAATCGGAAATCAGTTGTTTTTCAGTGAGGTAGAAATTGGAGAGATTTAGATAGTAATTGGTATTAATCTTTTTAGCTGTAATCTACTGTTATTTAGTGTTTTGATAGTTGTGTGTTACGTGTTATTTTCTTGTATATTTTATAAATTATCCTAAATCCAAAATTACGCACTATTTGTTTGTTCTTGTTGGTTAATCAGCTTTTATCGGTGTAGTATTTAACATAATATCATAAACTAAATTTGAGTGTAATATTTTCTTAAAGAAAAACAATGTTTATATGGAGACAAATCTACCTATTTACAAATGCTGTGGAGGATATTTCGTTTTGGATATTCGTGTGGAATTAACAGAGGGGGGAGAAGACTTAATACAATTGGTGAAATTTATTTGGATGAAGACTGAGTAAATAAGTTCCAATTTTTACTTTGGTCACACAGCGGATTTATGAATGATGATTCTAATGGAAGATAAATACTAAAATCATAAATATGATTCTCTCTTTTGATAGTTAAATTACAAAAAAAGGTAATTGTTTGTCGTCAATATTACCAAGTGAGTTTAATAAAACAAGTAGTTTTAAAGTATTCTTTAGTTAAAAATTCAAGGTCAGCTTTGAATTTGGATGGTTAATAATATGGTTAAATAAGAAAATAGGATTAATATTTTGATGAAATGCAATGAAAAGTGCCACCTATTTTTCTACTTAGGAATGTAGAAAAGATATTTATTTGTGATACTTTATGTATAAATAGGAATTGGAGGTTTTAAAATAATACTGTTTTAGTAAGGTATAGTATATATATTAACTGCTTCTTTCATGTGCTTATCAAGAGGGGAGTCTTCTCCATAAGGGTCGTGTTTTGTCTTTATACAAGAACTTCTATCTTTTGTTGAAGATTCCTTTCGAATAAATATTAACTATAAATCCCTTAAATATCAACGCATAGCAAAAAACCTTCAAAAAAACTTAACAAAAGGCATACGTTTAATTAAAAAGATTTCTACTTTTGCCCTCGCAATTGAGACAAGGCACAGCGTTGCTTCGATGAATTGCAAAGATCATTGATAAGATGAGAGCGGAACTCTTACTGGATTT